>CAVEWG010000092.1:0-6716 GCA_963619285.1 Oscillospiraceae bacterium
ACAAACTTGGCAACATGATTTCGGTTGCTCAAAAAGAATTTACACAATACTATCCCTATCCCGCATGGGTTGAACATGATGGCAAAGAAATCTTTAGTTCTATTCTAGAAGTAGCAAGACTCGCTTTAAAACATGGGCGTATTGATCCAAAAGATGTAGCAGGCATTGGCATCACCAACCAAAGAGAAACGACGCTTATTTGGGATAAGAAAACGGGTGAGCCAATTTATAATGCGATAGTTTGGCAATGTCGTAGAACAAGCGACATCATTGATAAACTAGTTGAAGATGGCTATAGTGATTTAATCAAAGAAAAAACAGGTCTTATTCCTGATGCTTATTTCTCAGGTAGTAAAATCAAATGGATTCTAGATAATGTGAAAGGCGCAAGAGAAAAAGCTAATAAAGGTGAACTTTTATTTGGTACTATTGATACTTGGCTTATTTATAATTTGACTGGTGGTAAGGTTCATGTTACTGATTATACAAATGCATCACGTACGATGTTATTTAATATCAATACTCTAAAGTGGGATGAAGATTTATTGAAACTATTAGATATTCCTGCCTCACTACTTCCGGAAGTTAAGCCTTCAAGTTATGTTTATGGTGAAACTTTAAAGGGCTTTTTTGGCGAACCTATTAAAATAAGTGGTGCTGCTGGCGACCAACAATGTGCTTTATTTGGCCAATGTTGTTTTAAAGAAGGCGAAATGAAAAATACTTATGGTACTGGTTGTTTCTTGCTTATGAACACTGGTGAAAAACTTGTTAAATCAGAACATGGTCTAGTTACAACTATTGCGGCAAGTGAAGATGACAAGATTAAATACGCTCTAGAGGGTTCTATCTTTATTGGTGGCGCTGCTGTACAATGGCTAAGGGATGAATTAAAGATAATCAATTCACCTAGAGAATGTGAACAATTGGCTTCTGAGGTATCAAATTGCGAAGGAGCATATGTAGTTCCTGCTTTTACAGGTCTTGGTGCTCCATATTGGTCACAACATTCAAGAGGTACTATTGTTGGCATTACAAGAGGTTTTAATAAGAATCATTTAATTAGGGCAACACTTGAATCTATTGCGTATGAAACATATGACATTGTAAAGGCTATGGAAGAAGATGCTGATGTATTGGTTAAGGAACTTAAGGTAGATGGTGGTGCTTCTAATAATAATTTGCTTATGCAATTTCAAGCTGATTTATTAAATGCTAAAGTATATAGGCCAATGATTACCGAAACTACAGCTCTTGGTGCAGCTTATTTAGCGGGACTATCTGTTGGTTTTTATAAAGATATTGATGAAATCAAATATAATTGGGCAATTGATAAGAGCTTCTCTAGCTTAATGTCTGAAGAAGATAGAGAAAAGAAAATAAAAGGATGGAAAAAAGCTATAGATACTGCACTATATTGGGCAAAAGATAGCGACTAATTATGATAAGATATTGTCTATGAATACACCTTTAGTTTTAGCATTCTTATTTTTTGCGGGTGCCTTACTTGGCTATATCTTAGAATTTCTATTTAGAAATCTAATTAGTCATTCAGGTCCTAGAGGCAAATATTTTATTAACCCCGGCTTTTGTAAGGGCCCATATTTGCCAATATATGGTGTTGGTTTAACAGTGATGTTTGTGATTACTTATTTAGTTAATGCTTACCTAGATAACCCACCTGCATTTTTAATAATAATTATTATTACTATTGTTATGACGTTAATTGAATTTGTTGGCGGGGTCTTCCTTTTGAAAGTTATGAACATGCGTTTATGGGACTATAGAGATAGACCTGGCAATGTTATGGGCGTTATTTGTCCATTGTTTTCATTCTTTTGGGGAATAATAGGCGCTATTTATTATTTGTTTATTCATCCATTTGCGCTAGATGGAATTATTTGGCTTACAAATAATTTAGCTTTCTCTTTCTTTATTGGCTTATTCTATGGAGTGTTCTTGATAGATGATTATGTTTCTACTAAGGATGCGATTGATATTAAACACTTTGGTGATGCTAATGGAATTGTTGTTAAGTATGAAGAACTTAAGGATTTACTTACTAGGAAGCGTAAAGAGGCTTCAAAGAAATTCAAGTTCTTTAACCAAACTGCCATTGAAAATATGCCTTTGATTGATACTTTATCTAAATATAGTGAAATTCTTGAAGATAAGGCTGAAATGTTTAAGTCTAGAAGAAAGAAAAAATAATCACATAATTTTCCATAAAGTCTACACATATCTTTCACATTAAAAATTTATTATAGAGATGTAAAGTAATTAAGAACTTTACAAAACTCTCCCTTTCATTTATATATAATTAAAAAGATAAGTCACAATTGTGTGGCTTTTCTTTTATAATATTTTTGTGAGGATGTATATATGAAAAAAGAAATTAGATGTTATAGATGTGGAAATATAATTGAAATTAATCCTAAAAAACTAAGCCAACAAGTAACTTGTCATCATTGTCAAGGCAAGATGGACTTAGATAAGAAGACTAAGCGTCGTTTTAATATAATGCGCTATACATTCATTATCATAATGTCGCTTGTATTGGTTACTTTAATTTTTATGGTAACTAGATCAACAGTAATGATTGTGTGTATGACTATTTTATTGGCTTTTGGTTTATCTTCTTTAGCAGATATTGTTGCATTATGGTTAACATATATGTTGTTTGGTTTGTCTTATGAACATATAGAGGTTGATAAGAAACAAAAGAAAAATAAGAACAAAAAATAATTTAGTGTTAATATATAGACATAAACTGTTGCGTAGGAGATCAAACATATTGATCACTAATAGAGAGCCGCGAGGGTGGGATGCGGTAGTAAGATGGTATGCAAATGGACCTACAAGGGTGTTCTTGAAGTAAGTAGAGAACAACGGGAATTCCTATCCGTTATCAATCAGGACGTGTATGATGGTACATGTAGCGAGTGGATTTTAATTAATCAATTTGAGTGGTATCGCAGAAGTTTCAAGCTTTTGTCTCATTGTAGGCAAAGGCTTTTTTGTTTATTATCATCTGCCACTAAAGGAGGAATTATGAAGAAAATTTTATGTATGTTACTGATGATGTTTATGTTTGCGGGTTGTTCTACCTCTAAAGATTCGAACCCAAATAGTTCGGATTCTAATCAGGTCTACAAAATTGGTATTTGTAACTATGTTGAAGATGCTTCTTTAAATCAAATTGTAAGCAATATTGAAGCTGAATTAAAAGACTTAGAAGAAACTTATAATGTAAAGTTTGAGGTAGAAGTAGAAAATAGCAATGGCGATGCAAGTATCATAAATCAAATAATTAGTAATTTTGTGGCTGATGAAGTAGATATGATGGTTGGTGTTGCGACGCCGGTTGCCTTAGCTATGCAATCAGTAAGCGAAGAAAGCGGTATTCCATTTGTCTTTGCGGCTGTATCAGATCCTGTTGGAGCAGGACTTGTTGAATCTTTAGATAGTCCAAATTCAATTACAACAGGAACTAGTGATTATCTAGATACTACAGCTCTACTTGATATGATCTTTATGTTAAATGATGATTCAAACCCAATAGGTTTGTTGTATGATGCTTCACAAGATTCAAGTACAAAAGCAATCAATGATGCTAAGGCTTATTTAGATAGTAAAGGCATCGCCTATAAAGAATATACAGGTACTAATACTAGTGAAGTAAGTTTAGCTGTTTCTTCTTTAATAAGTGATGGCATAAAAGATGTCTTTACACCAACTGATAATACAATCATGACTGCTGAACTTGCGATATATGAAGAACTTGCTAGTAATGGTGTGAGACATTTTACTGGTGCTGATTCATTTGCGTTAAATGGTGCCTTTATTGGTTATGGTACTAACTATATAGGACTTGGTAAACAAACAGCTGATATGGTTGCAGATATTCTTGTTAATGATAAAGATATTTCTAGCTATCCTGTAAAAGTATTTGATGATGGAACAGTTACCATCAATACAGAAACATGTGAAATGTTAGAGTTAGATATTAATGAAGTAAAAGATGTTCTTTCTGAAAAATTTGATAGTATAGATGAAATAAAAACGGCGGAGAGCTTTGATGATTAGTATATTAAAGACATCGATTGAACTAGGACTAATTTGTTCACTTACTTCTCTGTCTTTGTTTCTAAGCTATAAGATGCTAGGAGTATGTGATTTATCTACTGATGGTTGTTTTACTTTGGGTGCTACAGTAGGCGCGAGTGTTGCCTTATTAGGACATCCTTATCTATCGATTATAATAGCTATACTAGCTGGCAATTTATCAGGATTAATTACTTCATTTCTACAAACAAAGATGAAGATAGAATCATTACTTGCTGGTATTATTGTCAATACCGCTTTGTATTCAATCAATATCTGGGTTATGAAGGGTTCTTCTTTACTTAATTTAAATAAAACAGAGACAGTGTTCACGTTAATTAAAACAATCAGTTCAAACTATAAAATCATTACTGGTTTATTGTTTGTGATACTTGTTATATTGTTTCTAAATTATTTTCTAAAAACAAGAATTGGTTTATCAATTAGAGCGACAGGCGATAATTTAAAGATGGCTAAAAGTTCATCTATCAATACTGATTTAATGATTATTATTGGCTTATCTCTATCTGGAGGAATAAGTGCTTTAAGTGGTTGTTTACTTGGGTTTTACCAAAAGTCGGTATCGATTGATATGGGAGATGGCATGCTTACCATCGCTCTTGCGTCATTATTAATTGGTTATAGTTTATACAATAGGAGAAACATTTTTATAAATAGTATATTTGTAGTACTTGGCTCAATTATCTTTAGGATTATTTATATGTTGGCATTAAGGCTAAATATGCCAGCCTATATGTTAAAGCTTGTATCAGCTATTATTGTAGTGTTTGCAATATATTTGCCATATCTAAAGAAGAGGTATAGACATGCTTGAACTAATTAATGTAAGTAAGGTATTTAATAAAAATACTGTTGATGAAAAAACCGTGCTGAATAAGTTTAATTTAAAAATAGAAGATGGTGATTTTATTACAATACTTGGTTCTAATGGAACAGGCAAGTCAACTTTGTTTAATTGTATAGCTGGTAGTACTGATATAGATGGTGGCCAAATAATATTAGATGACAAAGATATAAGCAAAGTAAAAGAACACAAAAGAGCAAAATATATTGGTAGAGTATTTCAAGATCCAATGCATGGCACTTGTCCTAATTTAACAATACTTGAAAATCTTTCTTTAGCTTATATGCATAGCTTTAATAAAAGCTATTTAAAGTCATTAAATAAAAATGATTATTCCTTTATAAAAGAAAAATGTAAACAATTAGATATGGGACTAGAAGATAGACTTAATACACCAATTGGCTTATTATCAGGTGGTCAAAGGCAAGCTATTACACTTTTAATGGCCACTCTTAATAAGCCTAAGGTATTGTTATTAGATGAACATACGGCAGCCTTAGATCCTAAGACTAGTGAAAAGATAATGGATATCACAAAAGAGATTGTATCTAAAAACAACATTACTACTTTAATGATTACTCATAATGTTAATCTAGCGTTTAATACGGGTAATAAAACATTAGTGCTTAAAAATGGTGAAGTATTTAAGATCATTGTAGATAATCGTGATAGTTATTCATATAAAGATGTCTTGAGTTTATATGAAAATAACGATATTTCTAATAAAAACTTGATTTTTTAGGGATGATTTTGTTAGCGGATTAACAAATAGCCTATTTTTTAGTGTTATAATTAACTTGTTTCTAAAAGAAAGGCAAAATAATAAGGGAAAAAGATGTTTAAATTGATTAAAGCAAAAGACTATGATGATATGTCTAAAAAGGCCGCTAATATCATCGCTAGTCAAATCGTTTTAAAAAACGATTCTGTACTTGGACTAGCAACAGGTTCTACACCAATCGGTACTTACAAATTACTTGTTGAAAAATACGAGAATGGTGATTTAGATTTTTCAAATATTAAGACAGTAAATCTAGATGAATATGTTGGTCTTGATAAGAAGTCTGATCAAAGCTATCGTTATTTCATGAATAATAATTTATTCAATCATGTAAATATCAAGATTAAAAACACTAACGTACCAAATGGCATGGAAGAAGATGCTAAAAAGGAATGCGAAAGATACCATAAGGTTATTGAAAGCATGGGTGGCGTTGATTTACAACTTCTAGGTATCGGCAATAATGGCCATATTGGTTTCAATGAACCAGATGAAGTATTCTCTGCTTGTACTCATAAGGTTAAATTAACTCAAAGTACAATCAAGGCAAACAGTCGTTTATTTAAGAATATGAAGGAAGTTCCTAAGTATGCTTATACAATGGGCGTTGGCGAAATCATGTCTGCTAAGTCAGTGTTGATTCTTGCCAGTGGCAAAGCTAAGGCTCCAATTATTAAGGAATTATTAACTGGTGAAGTTAAGCCTGAGGTTCCTGCTTCAATCTTAAAATTCCATCCAAATTGTATTTTGATTGCTGATGCAGAAGCATTAAGTGAGTTATAATCTAAGTGATACTAAAGTATCACTTTTTTAATGGAGGGTTTTTATGAACGCATTATTTGTTTTCCCTGTAAGCAATGAAAAGAAAGAATTACTAAAGAGTACTGGTGCTAATTGTATTTTCAAAACTGAATATACAAAAGATGATTTAAAAAATGCTGATGTAGTATTTGGCAATCCTGATCC
>CAVEWG010000093.1:0-6705 GCA_963619285.1 Oscillospiraceae bacterium
GGTTCAAATATTGCATAAAATATCCACAATAGCTTTTGAGTTAATGTTTGCCCCCCCCATCTTTTGTCGGCAAAATTGGAAGCTAAATATAAATCAGACTTAAAGACAGTGTTGTAATAAGGAAATATTGGATTTTTAGTGCAAATATAATTAAAAATTAAATAAACAAAGCATGGCACAGCACAGCATAATACACTAAATATCCAACTTTTAAGATTTATATCTTTTTGATAAAAAATAAAAAGCAAAACAACAGGCGCTATAAAAATTATATTTGTCATTTTTAAGGAAAACCAAAAACCATTAATCAATGCAAACATAACAACTTGTGCCTGGCTCACTTTATTCTTCTTAACATTTATTATATTGTTTATCGCTTCCAATCCAAACGGGAATCCAATTATATCAACACCGTATGTACCAAAATTAAATAGTGTTTTTTGGCTAAGCAAGATTATTAATGCAAATAAGAAAATAAAATCTCTGCTTTTATTTTCTTTATTACAGATTTTTGAAACAATATGAACCAACTGTATATATGAAACACATAGAATAAAAGAGTTAAATAAAGTTCCCATTCTATATCCAAACAATAATCTAGGAATATAAAATAATCTATCGCTTAACCTAAAACCCCATATTTGGAAATTTCCAAGCGCAAAGTCACTTTGAAAATAATTTACAAATCCAGGTTCTTGAGCAATTAAATGATAATTAAGAGTATCAAAGCCACCATCAGGGACCACGCATTTTACAAAACTAAAAACAATAATTATGGTTATCCCTATTATGCATTTATAGTCTATCTTTTTTTGTTCAAATGATAATTTATATCTATTATTCCATATTAAATAAAAAACAAAAGCAAAAGCCAATACTCTTGAAACTATTGTTTTTTGTTCTATATTTACTATAAAAGCGAATAAGTCTAGTACTTCTAACATCCATATAAAAAGCACATATGTAAACAAGAAAAAAAATGATTTAGTAGTAAAACTTATTTTTTTGTTCATTCAAATCCTCCATTTCATATTAATAAATATATTAAAATAACAATTCGCGTATAATGAAGTTTAAAGTTACATTCTCAAGCAACATTGTTTTACATCCTGCTGCTTTTCCAGCAAGAACATCATTTTCACCATCGCCAATCATCCAAGACTGTGTCAAATCTATATTAAAATCTTCTGTAGCTTTCAATAACATCCCTGGTTTTGGTTTTCGACAATCGCAATCTATCTTCAATTCTGGTATCTCTCCCCCATATCCCTTATGAGGATGATGAGGACAATAATAGATAGCATCCAAATATGCACCATCTTTTCCTAAAAGAGTTTCCATTTTATTATGAATCTCATTCAGTTCTTCTATTGTTAGTTCTCCCCTAGCAATTACTGGCTGATTTGTAACAACAATAGCTAAATAACCAGACTCATTTATTTTCTTAATTGCATCACTTACTCCATCAATAAGCTCAAAATCATCTATGTTTCTTAAAAAACCAGCATACTTATTAATAGTACCATCTCTATCTAAGAAAATTGCTTTTTGTTTATGCAATAGATTCTTTGAATTAACTATACCATTTTTAAAATCTTCACTCACTTGATGATATCTATCTGGTGTTCCCATGTCCTTAACATATTCAGGACTATCATAACAATACATCAACCTAGTATTACATAAAGGTTTTAATATCTGTCTATCCAAATCTATCTTATCTGTATCAAAGACTTTATCTAGTACCTTAGGGCTTATTATATGCAAACCAGCGTTGACTCTATTCTTATAATACTTTGGTCTTTCATCTTCTTTACTTAACCAACTAATTACTCTTTTTTCGTTGTCAGCTATTATTAAACCACTATCATATGGATGACTATTAGGATGAGTAAACAGCGTTACTAGGCTTTTGTGTTCATTATGATATTTAACAAACTTGTTAAAATCGATATCAAACATCACATCGCCATTTAATAATAAGAAATCTTCAGTTAACTCGTCTTTAAGTTTAAATAAAGCGCCAGCATTGCCTAATGGTTTATCTTCTACAAAATAATCAATCTTAACACCAAATTTACTACCATCACCAAAATAATCAATTATCTTATTAGCTAGATAACCTACAGTTAAAACAATATCTTTAAAGCCTTGATCTCTTAAAGATACTATCTCTCTTTCTAACACCGGTACTCCATCAATAGGAATTAAAGGTTTAGGAATATCTGGGAATATCTCTGATATTCTTGTTCCTCTTCCTCCCGCCATAATAACAGTTTTCATAAACACCTCTTCTATTTTAAACTAGTCCATCTATAATATTGAGCATATTTCATTTGTTTCAGCAATTCTTCTTGTTCATTACTTAATTCATTATATGAATAGAAGTTATAGTTACTATCAAATATTCCATACTTGCCTATAACAGGATACTCATCCATCATGGATAACAAATACTTATCCCAATTATCCAATTCTAAACCCGCTTCTAATTTCACAATAGCTTGCAAATAATCTAAATTTATATAAGATTTGTTATAAGTTTTTCTAGCATAGTTGCTCCAAATAAAATAAGGAGTCACATATTTAGATTCTTGTTGTTCTTTGCTAGGACTGTCAGTTCCAAAAACCATGTCATAAAAATCATTAGGTAATGAAGGTTGGTGGTCACCAAAGAAAACAATCATAGTAGGCTCATCAACATTAGAGAAATAATTAATTAGTTTTTCTAATGCGCTATCCGTATAGTTGACTAAACTCAAATAACTATTTAACTCATAATTATCTAATGTGCTTTCTTGTATATTGTAACTATCCATTGGATAAGTATAAGAACCATGATTTTGCATGGTCACATTAAACACAAATAGCTTATTGCTTGTCTTAGTTTCATATTGCTCGATAATCTTATCAAAATCATATTCATCGGCAACACACCATCTAATCCAAGAAGCATCATCATACCAATTATCTAAGCTCTTAAAATCATCAAAGCCAAATAATTCATACACCTTATCTCTATCATAATTTGTTCCACCATAAGGATGCATTGCGATTGTACTATAGTCATTTTCCTTAAGAACGCTACATAAATTTAAATAGCTATATTTACTAGAATTATTCTTTAATAAATTGTAAGGAGTTAAAGAACCAATATCCATAAAAGTACTATTTGAACCAGTTAGCAATCCCACTCAGAAGTGGCTGTACCCCCCCAATCACATGAACACCTATATAACCTTTTTCAAGATATTCGCTTTCCTCAAGGCTATTCAAATAAGGTAGTACTTCTTTATTTGTTTGAAAGTTTCCCAAAACAGACAAATCCGAAAAGCTTTCATCCATTATCACAATTAAATTTGTAGGAGTTATAGTATCGTCTTCATCAATTTGTGCATTAAGTGATTCTTCATCAATAAACTTCAAAGCACTATCTTTTTCATAGTCATCAGGTGCTATATTTAAATAACATTTTGTTAGTTTTAAATTAGTATAAAGCCATCCTAAAGAATTAAAACTATCAGTAATGTTCCAATTGCTTAAATTCATTTGCGTTGTCAAACACATTTGCACAACAACTAGCACTATAACAAATGATGAAACAATTCTAAGTACATATGTTTTTCTTGCAAAGTTTATATGAACAGCCGAAGTATCAACATCAGCTATTAAAACACTTGTAATTATCAGGACATCAAGCGCTAAAGTTGTAGTAATAGGCAAAGTTAAATAAAAAGAATAATTCTTCGCGACCGTTAAAGCTGTGCCGAATTGAGATATATCGGTAACCATTAAAGGTTGTCCTCTAAATTGTAGTAAATGATAGTTTAATATCAATAACAAACAAGATACAACAACAAATATAATTGATCCTATTTTCTTCTTAAATATGCATTGCAAAAGTACATATAACAAATAACATAACAATAAATTAGTTAAAAAATACTTAAGCTTAATTGAACCAATGGTACGATTCATCCATTCACCACATAATTGAATAATTAATGGTGTAAGTATATACAATGCAAAATAATAATATTTCTTTAACCTATTATTGCTATATTCGACATATATGGCCAATATAATTAAAAACGTAACAGTTACTATTACACAATAATAATGTGTAGTGGTTTTAACATTATAATCTAATACAAGGAATTCATTTGAAACATCATTATTCCCAATTTTTAAAGTATTAGTATCATTTCTCTTGCATATAATAACTGAAGGAGTATCAGTCATATCATGAACTGATATTTCTAAGAATAAGTTTTCATCTTTAGATACATCTATATCAAGATCATCAATCTTTAAATCAATAAAACTAGATGTAACATAGAAATCACCATTTAAGATATAATTTCCATCAATCACTTCATCATGTAATACTTAGCCATTATCATCAAATATCTTAACTTCTACGTATCCATCTAAAGTATCCGGAACATCAACCAATCTTACCTTAAATTGATTTAAATTACCATTATCACTAATAGTAATCTTTTGTTTAATAGGTTCGCCATCTTTAAGAGCTAATCTTCTAGTAGTTTCAGAAGCTGAAGCTGATAAAGAAAAAGAATTGGTTTTATAATTCACCAATTCCATTGGATTAACTATACACCAGCCTATATATAATAGTAGTGATATAAATAATATTATGATTTTCTTATTCTTTATAATTTTCATACTAAATTAAATTTCAAAGCTAGTTTAAATCACTAACTTTGCTTGCTATTTCTTTGTATTTTTTATTTGACATTCCAAATAAAAAATTTGTAAATGATATCTTTTCAATAATTTTCCATATTCCAATGCTGCCAACAATAGAAACGATAACAAATAATGGATAATATCTATTACCTATCTCTGTGTTTGGCACAACACTCTTCAAATCATCGACAGATATTTTATTATTCAAATAAAAGAACAAGTTAATTATTTTGAAAAAAGTAAAATGGAAAATCAAAATCGCCATACTGTTTCTCCCTATGCAAATAATTGCGTTTTTGATTACTGTTGGAAGTTTAATAAGTAATTTAGATAAACAGTAGCAAAAACAAATGCCATTTATTGCTTCAAGCGCATTAAGTGTTGGACTAGAAAGATACCTAGAAGCATAATCAACGGTTAGTCCTATTTTGTTTCCAAAGTAATAAAATACCAATAAATTAAATAATATAGTGATGGTATATGCCAATGTACTCGATTCTTCACGTTTATACACTTTAAAAATCTTACCTAAACAAAAGAAGAATTGTCCAACAAATATTAAATCAACAGGAAATATTCCAATTTGAATTCTTATTCCATTAGATATGAAATAGTATCCTAACAAATAAATAATTGTAGATGATATTAAGTGCCCAATATAGTCAGAATCAAAGGCGATACTAATTCGTTTTTGAATGATATAAATTCCATACAACACCGGCAAAAACCATGTTGCTCCTAAGAATTGTATATACAAGTCACCTGTTTTTAAAAATGTGCATATCTTGTCAACTATATCCAAATAAGGATATGATGACAATAATTCATAATAATTATTGAGATAGAGCAATTTTTCCGCAAAAGACCCAAGAACCACCATTACAAATAGTGGAAGTAAAAGAACAAAGAACTTTTCAATAGCTATTTGTCCTAATTTTTTATTATCAAATCTAGCTGTTACACCAGAAATAAAAAAGAAAGCAGATATATGAAATTGATATATATATATTGTATTTTCCTGTGGCGTGGCCAAGAACAACAAAAAATATCGCCAAAGCCTTGAATATATCAATCCATTCAATTCTTTTGCTTGTTGTATTACTAATATTGTTTGTCATTATTACTTACCTTATATTATCCGAAGAAATGTTCCTCAAGCATCAAGCACAAACAATGATAAATAGGCAAATGTTGTTCTTGTATCATGTATGTTCTTGCTTGAGTTGATTTAATGGTTACATCAGCGATTTTGCTTAGCTTGCTATCCTTAGCGCCAGTTAAAGCTATTATTTTCATTCCCTTAGCTTTAGCTACAATAGTGGCATATACAACATTTTTGCTATTTCCGCTTGTAGAAATAGCTAAGAAAACATCACCTTTGTTACCATAGCCATATAATTGTTGTGCAAAACACAACATAGGATTGCAATCATTCATATATGCCGTGGTAAGCGCAACATGCCCATCTAAAGCTATTGCTGGTAATGGCCTTTGCAAAGAATCAGCAAGTTCATTCCCTAATTCTTCATCTTGCTTACACAAACATTTTCTAAATTCATCATCTACTTTTCTAGGCTTCTCAAAGCCTTTCATAAGTTCACCAACAACGTGTTCAGCATCGGAAGCAGAACCGCCATTACCAGCTATCAGTAGTTTTCCACCGTTTTGGTAGCAATCCCTTAATATTAAATAACTATTTAATATTTGATTCTTAGATACACTTAATTCAGGATATCTTTCAATAAGCACATCTAAATGTTTCATTACATTTTCTTCAATCATATCTTGATCCTACTTTTCATATGACTCAGGCGAATAATAAAGTACTCTTGTTCCTTCATTTTCAAAATTAAAAGGTATATAAAGTAAATCCTTCATAGCTTCCTTTACAGCTTCTTGGTTTTCCTTTTTAACATAGAAAACAAGGAAGCCACCACCACCTGCACCAAGTAGCTTTCCGCCTATTGCACCAGCATTAATTCCTTTGTTATACAT
>CAVEWG010000094.1:0-6700 GCA_963619285.1 Oscillospiraceae bacterium
AAGATACTTGCAACCAACAACTAAATCAACATCATTCTTTTCTAATATGTTTACTAAAACTTCAACAGCGTCATCGCTTAGCCAATCATCTGGATCGCATACCATGAAATAATCACTATTTATATGTTCAATAGCTTTTTCTAATACCGAACCATAACCACCGTTTTCTTTTTCAATAAATTTGATTCTTTTATCCTTTTTACAATAACCCAAAACAATCTCTTTACTATTGTCAGGACTGCCATCAGATACAGCAATTACTTCGATATCGCTAAAAGATTGTCTTAATAAAGAATCAAGACACTTACTTACATATTTTTCTACATTGTAGATTGGGACTATAATACTTACTTTACTCATTTGCTTAAATACCAATGCCAAAAACCCATAGTAAGAGTATTATTGGTTCTTAAAAAGATTTCATTCTTCTTACCTAAAGTTTTTATATACTTATTATCTCTAAAATCAGGGAAATATTCCTTAACAAATTTAAAAGCCTTACTCATTAAATCTTTATAGTGGTCAGTTCTTAAAAACCTAAAAGCACCATATACCAAGAAATGTTCAATGAACAAGTACTCAAGTTCGTTATGATACTTATCATAAACATCTCTATCTTTAAAATCCTTAACAACACCTTCAAATATCGTGAATATGTCATACATCTTATCGTTATATGAAGAACCCAAAATGGAAGTGCTCCTTTGAAGATAATGGTAAGAAACATGATTATAATATCCAACTTTATCAATACTACTAAAGAATTTTAAAGTAACCGGTATATCTTCATACCATAAACCAACTGGATATTTGCAACCTAGCTTATCAAATAGCTCTTTTTTATATATCTTATTCCAAGAAAACAAAGGAGATAAAAACAAATTCTTTAAATCATCATCGGAAATTCTATTAATGCCTTCTTTTATTAAAGTTGGGTTCGAACCCCTTATAGTGCCCTCTTTAAAATCCCAATAATATTCTAGGTCAGATACTACTAAATCTAAGTTATCCTTATAAGCAATTTCTAACATATTTTTATAAGTATCTTTTTCAATATAGTCATCACTATCTAAGAAAGTGATATATTCACCATCGGCTCTAGCTATTCCATAGTTTCTTGCATCAGAAAGGCCACCGTTTTCTTTTATAAAAGATTTGACTAACTTAGGATATTTATTTACATATTCATCAATAATCTTCTGGCTATTATCCTTGGTGCCATCATTAATAACTATTATTTCGTAATCATCAATTCCTTGGTTAACTAGAGAATTCAAGCATTTATCTATATATTTTTCTACATTGTATACTGGTACAACAACCGATAATTTCTTCATACTTAAGTATTATACCAATTGATTAGTTATCATTAAACCAGTCATACGTATTTCCACACGCTACATATTCTTCATATACCTCATTATCGTTTGATAAATAGTCTTTGTTAAAAACAACACCATTAACAAGCAACAGTAAAACGCACACGCAAGTAACAACAACAATTTCTCTTTTATTTTGATAAATAGTCTCTTTATTGAAGTGAACAATAAGTTCTCTATAGCCTAGTATTGAGTACAAAAACAATATCACATAATAAAACAAAGCGTATTGCGCCTTAGCTTCCCATATAATCAAAAACATGAAGCCACCAATAAAACACAACGGTAACAACATCTCTTCCATTGTTTTGTTTTTCTTTAGAAAGAAAGATATTACATATAATAGAGAACCAAATACTATTAATGATTGTTCGAGGTTTAATATATTTTGAATATGAGTTTCAAAATGCAGATTTAAAAATGGTTCAAAATATTTACTAAATCTGTAATCATCGCTAAAACGATAGGAAAATTCATCTCCGGCCGAATCCATGCCATAAAGCGCTTCAAATGTAGGATTATTCCATTGTGATATTATCTTTCTGCTATAGAACTTTAATGTATATTCTTTATCATTTTTAAAGAAGTCAAGTCTATCATTTATTTCCTTTATGGCCGTTTCTTTTTGAACATCGGTATTATAATCTGCATCACGATAGCTTTCTTGATTATACTTATTGTGCCAGCCTTCACATCTTTCTCCTTCTTGCATACCCATTGCGATATAAGAATAATAAGAAGCGCCTTGATTAAGTTCTAGTCCGGTTTTATGTTCTATATATGTTTTCGGAATATACGCTTGAAATAAGAAAGCGAGCACAATGGCAACAATAATGAATAAACCTTTAATTTTTCTGTTATCAATTATTTTAAATAAAGCATAAATTAACATGCCTATCATATAGACAAGCGAGAAGCTTTTAGCCATTAAAGCAATTGTTAAAAATATAGAACAATGGATAATATATTTAATCTTAAATTCTTTAAAATACCTTAATTCATATTTGTTCGATAATAATATAAACGCTATACCAATCATATTTCCATATATTAACCAACAATAAATAATTAATATAGGAAATGCAAAGGCACTTAAAATAATCAGTAATCTAACAAAGTTACTGTGTCCAAGTTCTTTAGCAATATCGCTCAAGCTTTTATAAATTAGCAAAACAGATATAACATTAACAATTTGTAATCCTAAAAAGAAATGATTATCAAAAATAAAAGATAATAAATAGTATATTAAGAATATACCAATTTGATTGGTACACATCTCAATATACCCGCCTTTTTCAAAAGCTGAATAATCTCCATTTTTAAAATTTAAAACAGCACTAGTTAATAGATGTTGATCACTTTCAGGAAATATTTGTGTACCATATACCCAGGCAAAGCCCACCATAAACAATATAGCTAATAAGATATATTGAATAATGTCAAATAGTTTATTGTTACAATTTATTTTGTTTATTATATTCTTTGTAAACTTACATCTGCTTAATAGATATATCAACAATACAAAGACGGCAGTACACCCGATATTAAGTAATAGATTATCTTTTAAAAAGAATGTCTGCTCACTAGCTAGCTGAATTGTTACATAGCATGTTTTTGTATATGCAATGTAGCATAAAAAAGAAATAACTATTAAAAACAAAATTGAACAAACATAGAAATATATTTTATTGACAATCTTACTCATGTGTTTTTACTTTTCTTTTCTTGAAATCACAAATAACTAGTGTAAACAAAGCTAGTGCGCCAGCACAAGATAGCACAATTCCAGCTTTAAAACCTTTTGGCACAAAATACATATCTATATGATTATTCCCACTGTTTATACTTATGCCCATCATGCCGCCATTACACTCGATGTAATCAACTTGTTGTCCATTTACAGTAATTTTCCATCCTTCATCATATGGGAGTCCTATAACCACAAAGCCATCTTCACTAGTATATAAATCACATCCAAAGTAGTTATCATAATAAACTACATCATCACATGTTGATTCATTGCTGCCTGTGTTAATATTTTGGTTATTAGTAACTACATATTCATTTAATAATGATGTGTCATTATTGTAGTTGTTCTTTAATTCATCATAGGTAATTGATTTATCATAGGCACTAACGATAGATCTATAATCTAGATTTAAGGCAACAATTAATGATCCTCTATATCCATCATCAACAATTTCATAATTATAAAATGGTATTTCATCTTCGGTTGTAGTAATCGAATACTTTGTGCTTAAGAAGTTAATTATATTTGTATCTTGAATATTGAATTCCCAATCCAAAATTTCAACTATCTGACCATAATTTAATCTTTTCATTAAATTAAAGCTTTGACTATATGTTGAATCATATGTCAAAAGCCCACTAATATTATAAATGATGCCTAAATCATGCGAAAAAGACCAATACAAGCTATCGTACGGAACATAAACTCTATAGTACTCATTTTCATTGTTTTTGTCTAAAGAATTTAGATAGTCTTTTAAATTGTGATAATCATCATTATCAGCTAAAACACTTGTTACTTTGTCTATGTCATCTTTACTAACGCCAGTTACTGTTGACTTTATTCCGGAAAACAAAGAAAATAAGCAAAGTTCTATGACCGTTAATCCAATAAAACATTTTCTATTTAACTTGAATGACAAGAAATTTATAACTAAGAAAATTATCGTTATAAACAGTATTAAAAGTTGTATCTGATAATCGCTAATAGAATATTTTCTATACAACAAACACAACAGAAACATTAACACTATAACAAGAACTTCACCTATAAATGACCACAACAACGTTTTTTGATTCAACAACGAAATATTATCAAGATATTTACTTGCAACTATTATATTGAAAAGTATAAATAAGAATAGCCACCTAAAACAAGGTTCACTAAAGCCGTTAATTACACCGCTTATTACAGGGATTAATAAAGACATAGACAACAAAAAATATACAATCAATGTTGAACTTCTGTATTTCTTATCTTTATCAACAAATAGTTGAGGCATAAGTAAGCAAATAATTGTTCCGCTATATAAACACACTTCTTTTAAAGTATGCGCATCTTGATTAAACACATTATTGCCATAGATATAAGTATGGCTTGGCGCAAACATAGAAATAAACAAGCTAAAATATATACTTAAGTCACTATATGTTAAAGATGTATTTAAACTTCCAACTCTTTCATTTTGAATAATATAAAAGAAAGTTGGAACTATTATGAATGCACTTAATAACACGCCTATTAGATAATAACCAATTAATTTAAATGCACTTTTAACAACGCCTATTAAATTATCGTTCAAATTATAGTAGCGATAAATAAAATAAATTGGCGAAAACAACGACAACGCATAAAATAAATAATAATTAGTTATAAGCAATAAAAACACCGAAATAATAAACAGGTATTTCCTATCTTCTGTTAAATACGCCTCTATCCCCAATATGTATAAAGGGACTAATGAACAAAATGATAGAAAACCAGGTTGTGAAGTAAAATATATCACAAAACTTGATAAACCATAACATGTCCCCGCAATAAATGCTGTTCTTTTATTTTTATATAAATAATCAATAAGAAAATATGTGCCTATTCCCGCAACCAATATCTTAACGTAGCACTGCAGGTTATAAACAAAGAAATAATCTTTATTTATTACGTAAGTAAGTACATTGTATATATCAAATAGACCATAACTAGTTTTAGAAGCCCATATATTGTTACCAAGAAATAAAACAAACGAATAAAAGGGTAATGTATGATCCCTTAAAGCATTTATAGTAGTTCTCCTATTTAAAACATAAAATGGATACCATTGTGTTTTAACATCTCCCCCACCTACAAAATAGTTGCCTTGTAAAACACTAGGGAGAAACAATAAAAAAACCCCAATAGTTAATGTTGTTATTAATAATACAAAATATTTATTTTTCTTAAAAAAATCAATCATAATCTTTTATCGTATTTTACCTAAAATAGATTCTATTATAGTTTTATAAAGCCAAGACATTATAATCGCAAATACAAAAGCACAAATATTAATTAACCAATCAAAATGAATATTTGGTCTATATAATAGCGCGTAATTATTGTACAGCATCTTTACAACCAATTCATGAAGCAGGTAAAACTGATACGACAGCCCCCCCAAGAACACAAGTGATCTTTGAACACAATGTAATATATCAACAATATAGCCTAAGGAAATTAACATAAAAGGTGCGATAAGAATCAAGGGGCAAACATGTTGAATATCATTTCTATAAAAATGATACATCATAAACATAGCAATCCATCCAAGAATAAATAGTGCTAACAGCATTACACTATTTACGGCAATGTCATTGTCGTTTAAATAAGCAAAATAGATGCCTTCGATATATAAACACATATTTGTTAAACAATACGCCCAAACATCATTCTTTATAAGTATACTGATCAGTACAAGAACACTAATGGTTAATACCGTAACTATTTTTTCTTTTCCCATAAACATTTTTAAATAAAATGGTGTCACAAAATAAAGAATCAAAATTACCGAGGTATACCAATTTGTTCTATTCACCCCTCTAAGCCAGTTTAATCCAAAAGCATCTGTAAGCGCATCAAGAAAAATTTCATTATTAATCGCAACATTTAAACAAATTAATGGCAAACAAAAGGGAAGAATTCTCAACAATCTCTTTTTAATAAAAGATGTATAGTCGGAATCTTTTTTATATGAATAAAACATACTAAATCCAGATAAAAACAGAAACAAAGACGCACCTGCATAACCACATTTAACCAATATAAAAGATATCGCTTTATTAGTTATAGGGAAATACGAATGATAAAGAGCCACCCAAATAAGAGCTATAGCCATCAATTCGGTTCTATGTTTACTAATTAACTTAATGGACATTAACTTTCCTCATAATAGAAAATAATTTTATCTGCGCTTTGTGGAAGACCATAATATTCTTTGAATGTTTCAAAATGGTATGTATCTCCAACTTCTACATCACCACCATGGATAGAGTACACAGGGAATCTAGGAATCCATGCTTCTTCTACTTTAGGATGTTCTTTATAGTATTTAATTATTTCTAATCTTTCTTGTTGTTTTAAACCAACTAAACGATATTTATAAATATATTCATGTGTTCTATCACCAATAATAATCAAAAACAAAAGCGTCAAAGTAAATAATATTGTTTTCTTATATTCACTTATAATGGTTTCATTAAACAGCATAGCACTTACTACTATAAGATAATAAATAGTATAAATAGCACTTCTTGATCCATAT
>CAVEWG010000095.1:0-6665 GCA_963619285.1 Oscillospiraceae bacterium
AGCTTCGCTAAAAAAAGAAAACCATAGCTTTAAACTATGGCTAACTTATAAATATTAATTATCTTATTTAATTTATACAGTTCTGCTAGTTCACTCACCAATTGCGTTACCTGTATACAATTGATAATATCTACCTTTCTTCTTAATAAGTTCATCATGATTGCCTCTTTCAATGATTTGACCATTTTCAAGAACCATGATGCAATCAGAGTTTTGAACAGTAGATAGCCTATGTGCAATAACAAACGTTGTTCTGCCTTTCATTAAGGCATCCATACCTTTTTGAACTAATGATTCAGTTCTAGTATCAATTGAACTTGTAGCTTCATCAAGAATCATCGCAGGTGCATCAGCAACCGCAGCACGCGCGATAGATAGAAGTTGTCTTTCACCTTGTGATAAAGTACCACCATCACCCTTAATCTTTGTATTGTAGCCATCAGGAAGTCTTCTAATAAAACTATCTGCATTAGCTAGTTTAGCAGCCGCTATGCATTCTTCATCGGTTGCGTCAAGTCTACCATATCTAATATTTTCCATAATAGTACCAGTAAACAAGTTTGTATCTTGAAGCACGATACCTAAAGATTTTCTTAAAGAAGATTTCTTTATCTTATTGATATTGATATCATCATATCTAATCTTGCCATCGGCAATATCATAGAATCTATTAATTAGATTTGTAATAGTTGTCTTACCAGCACCAGTGCTACCTACAAAGGCAATCTTTTCGCCAGGATTTCCATATAAAGTAATTCCATGCAGCACTGTCTTTTTACCATCATATGAGAAATCAACATCATCCATTGTGATCTTGCCTTCTAGTTTCTTATAAGTTAAAGTACCATCATGGTGAGGATGTTTCCAAGCCCATACATCAGTTCGCTTATCAGTTTCTGTTAAAGAACCGTCTGGATTTTCGATAACATTTACAAGTGTTACATAACCATCATCTGCTTCGCTTTCTTCATCCATCATTTCAAATATTCTCTCAGCACCAGCCATAGCTGAGGCGACCGAGTTAACTTGTTGAGAAATTTGAGTTACTGGTTGAGTAAAACTCTTATTTAAACTTAAGAACGAAACAATAGTTCCAAGTGTTAAAGAACCAATATTGTTTAAACATAAAGTAGCGCCAACAATCGCAATCAATACATAAGAGATATTACCTAAGTTGCCCATAACTGGCATCATGACATTGGCATATTTATTGGCATTTAATGAACAAACTCTAAGGTCTTCATTTTTTTGTTTAAACTCTTCGATAGCTTTTTGTTCATGACAGAACACTTTAACTACTTTTACACCTTGTATCATCTCTTCAATATGGCCATTTAAACTACCGAGTGATTTTTGTTGCTCACCAAAATATTTACCTGATTTGCCACCAATCTTTGCCACAAATACCATCATTATCGCAATCATAAATAGCGATACTAAAGTAAGTGGAACCGATAGTATTACCATTGACACAAAAGTAGAAACTATCGTTATGATTGAAGTAATAACATTAGGAATAGTTTGGGATATTACCTGACGCATTGTATCAACATCGTTTGTATAAACCGACATAATGTCACCATGTGAATGGGTATCAAAATACTTAACGGGTAAACTTTGCATATGTGAGAAAAGCTCATTTCTAAGTCTTTCCATTGTACCTTGGGATACCGTTACCATTATTCTGTTATATATGTAGCACGCAACAATACCTACAAGTAATATACATACTAGATTTTTGATTGCACTAAGCAATGCACTAAAGTCTGTTGATCCACTTTGTAACATTGGCACAATATATGAATCAATTAATGTCTTAGAAAATAAAGTACCCTGAACTGATGAAAGTGCGTAAATGATTATACAAGCTACAACTATAAGCATGTGAGGCGTATAGTCCTTTAACATGTATTTAATTACTCTTGTAAAAGTACCTTTTTTAACTTTCTTAACAGGTTTCATTTGACCTCTTGGCATAATTTAACCTCCTTAATCAGCTTGTGGCTTATCAAAGTCGCCACCAGCCTTGTTTTGTGCTTCTTCAATTTCACGATAAATCGTATTATTCTTGATTAAATTCTCATGAGAATCAAAACCAGAAATCTTACCATCATCTAGAACTATTATTCTATCGGCATTCTTAACTGAAGAAATTCTTTGCGAAATAATAATCTTGGTAGTATCTGGAATCTTTGTATTGAACGCATTTTGAATCTTGGCATCAGTTGCCGTATCAACTGCACTTGTTGAATCATCTAGAATTAATACCTTAGGATTCTTTAATAAAGCACGAGCGATACAAAGTCTTTGTTTTTGTCCACCAGAGAAATTAGAACCACCTTGTTCAACATGACTATTAATACCATCTGGCATCTTTTTAATAAATTCATCTGCACAAGCTAAAGATAAAGCGTTCCAACATTCTTCTTCACTTGCGTCTTCTTTGCCCCATCTAAGGTTATCTATTACTGTACCTGAGAATAAGACATTTTTTTGTAGTACAACTGATACTTCGTTTCTAAGTGTTTCAATGTCAATGTTTTTAACATTGTCACCACCTACTAAAACTTCACCACTACTTGTATCATATAAACGCGATATTAATGAAACTAAAGTAGACTTACCAGATCCTGTTCCACCAATAATACCAATTGTTTCTCCAGATTTAATATGTAAATCAATATTAGATAAAACATATTCACCACTTCCGCTAGTATAAGAGAAATTAACGTGGTTAAAATCAATACTGCCATCTTTTACAGACTCAATTGGATGTTCAACATTTTTTATATCTGGCTCTTCATTAATAACAGCTGCAATTCTTTTAGCTGATGCCATTGACATCGTAATCATAACAATAACCATGCTTAACATCATTAGTGACATTAGAATTGACATAACATAAGAAAACATTGAAGTTAATTGACCTGTTGTTAGTTGTCCGTTCACAATAAAATGAGCACCAAACCAGCTTAAGGCAATAATACAACCATATACCGCAATCATCATAATAGGTGATGTTAAAGCCATAATGCCTTCAGCTTTTTCAAATAATTTTCTTAGATTATTTGCAGCCTTAGAAAACTTTTCTTTTTCATAGTCTTCTCTTACATATGATTTAACAACTCTAACACCATTGATGTTTTCTTGTACCTCGCTATTTAAGTCATCATATTTATTGAATGTTTCAGTAAAAATTTTATTTACTTTTGGAAGCATACCAATGATTAATAACGCCACAAAGATAATAGCTACTAAGAAAATTGTGCTTAAAGAAGGTGAGATAATAACACACATTATGATTGACATCGTAAACATTAGTGGTGGTCTTACCGCAAAACGAATAATCATCATAAAAGCGTTTTGTAAGTTAGTTACATCAGTTGTAAGACGTGTTACAAGTCCTGCTGTAGAAAACTTATCAATGTTTGAAAATGAATAAGTTTGTATTTTTTCATACATTGTTTCACGCACATTTGCCGCAAAACCCGTTGATGCTTTAGCTGATAATTTTGCGCTGATTGTTCCTGCAAAAAGTGATACAAAGGCAATCAATAATAATAGGGCGCCATATTTTATTACTGCAGACATATCGCCTTGATTTATGCCTTTATCAATAATTGATGCAGTAACAAAGGGAATAAGTACTTCCATTAGTACTTCTATTGCCGTAATAATAGGTGTTAATGTGGCTGCTTTTTTATATTCTCCTATGCAGCCCTTAAGGGTTTTTAACATATTCCATCCTCCTTTTGTAACATCTCATATAAATGATCTAAATATTTAGTAAAGTTAGCCATTTCTTCTTCACTATAAATAGACCTAATTCTATCTTCTGACTTCATACATAATTCTCTACTTTTTTGGCATACTGCAAGCCCCTTATCAGTAAGAGATACCATCTTAACTCTTTTATCAGAACTTAAAGTATAAGAATTAATCATACCTTTTTCTTCTAACCTTACAACTATGCCTGCCATTGTTGCTTGTGATACTTTAAAGTCTTTTTCAATAGACTTTAAAGGTGATGTGTGATTTTCGCAATGAACCAAATAAACTAGAACATGATGTTGAGTAAAGGTAACATCAAGCTCTTTCATTGTTTCATCAGCCCTTTTTTGTAGAAGATCATTTATTTTTTTAATCTTGTAGCCTATATCAACAACTTTCATATACACCTCCATTTAATAGCGTGCTATTGATAGCATGCTATTAATATATCAAAAGAAAAATGTATTTTCAAGCCCAAGATTAACTATTTTCTATTAAAGTAATCTATACCATCATCTGGATAAAAATAAGTACGAACATAGCCATCGCTTGATACTACAACATACTCGTTTGTATCCTCTAGATAATAAATATCATCACCATCATCTTCATATTTATGTAGTGATTCTTTATTATTTACTACAGCACATGCACCATCTAAATAAGCTTGTTGACTTAAGTATCCCATATCTTCGCCGTGTTTATCATAGTGTTCTTCTAATAATTCTTCATTTCTAAAAGAACACGATTCATAATCGCTTGTATCGTTGTTTCCACTACTAAAATATTGGTAGATCCCAATAAACACAATGAATATAACTATAACTATAGGTAATATCTTTTTGTTCATATTTTTAATTTTAGACTATTTTAGACTTTTTTAGATTTCTTTAGATTTTTTTAGACTTTTTTAGACTTTGGATAATTGCCTAATTTTCTTGGCATTTCTTTCGCAATATTTTTGAATATTAAGTGATACCATTTAGATATGTTACAAATTAAGAATATTTCAAAAACCTACAAAACAGGAAACCTTATACAAAAGGCTTTAGATAACGTATCACTAAATCTCAGGGACAATGAATTTGTCGCTATTTTAGGTCCATCAGGAAGTGGAAAGACAACATTATTGAATATTATTGGTGGCTTAGATAAATATGATAGCGGTGACTTAGTTATAAATAACATTTCAACAAAACACTATAAAGATAAAGATTGGGATAGTTATCGTAATCATACTATTGGTTTTGTGTTTCAATCATATAATCTAATACCACATCAAAGTATTTTATCTAATGTTGAATTAGCGCTCACTATTTCAGGTATTAATGGCAAAGATAAGAAACAAATGGCACTAGATGCCTTAGATAAAGTAGGTTTAAAGGAACAAGCACACAAGAAACCAAATCAATTATCTGGTGGTCAGATGCAAAGAGTTGCCATCGCTAGAGCCTTGGTAAATAATCCATCTATTGTGTTAGCTGATGAACCAACTGGTGCCCTTGATACTAAGACCAGTATTCAAGTAATGGATTTATTAAAAGAAGTAGCTAAAGATAGACTTGTCGTTATGGTTACTCATAATCCAGAACTTGCTCAAGAATATGCTAATAGAATTGTTAAATTAAAAGATGGAAATATCATTGATGATTCTAATCCTTATGTTATAGATGAATTAATAGAGGCTAAAAAAGAAAAGATTGGTAAAGCACATATGTCTTTTCTTACTGCTTTATCTTTATCTTTTAATAACTTATTGTCTAAAAAAGGAAGAACTATTCTAACAGCTTTTGCAGGATCAATTGGAATTATTGGTATAGCATTGATACTTTCTTTATCAACAGGCTTTCAAAACTATATAGATAAGATACAAGACGATACAATGTCTTCTTATCCTTTAACTATTCAATCGGAAACTTCTAATATTTTTGGGGCAATACTTCAATCTACTATGCCTTCAACTAGTAGTGATGAAAGTAATGATGGACTAGTACATGAACAAATGACCGTTTCTAGTATGGTTGATAGTATTGGTTCTAATGACTTAAAGAGCTTTATGGAATACTTAGATAATAATCAAGACCTATATGAAGATGATGTTTATAAGATTAAGTATTCTTATTCAATTACTCCTAGAATTTATACAAAAGATATTACTAATAAAATAGTACAAACTAATCCTAGTACTTTAATGTCTTCTATTTATTCTGATTCTGCTGCATCACTTTTATCTTCAGTATCCGCTTCTAGTTCAATGGGTGTTTTCCAAGAAGTTGAATTAGATACTTTAAAAGAAAAATGTACATTACTTGAAGGTGATTATCCAAGTAACTATAACGAAGTAATGATTGTCTTAAACCAAAAGGATCAAATATCTGATTTACTTGTTTATTCTCTAGGTTTAAGAGATAACGATGTCTTAAAAGAAATCATTTCTGATGTCATGACAAATAAGGGTTCTGATTATTCAGATGATAGCAAAACATATTCATATCAAGATTTAATGAATAGAGAACTAAAACTAGTTGATGTATCTGATTTATATAAATACAATTCTAAGTACAACACTTTTGAAGATATGTCATCTGATGAAGACTATATGGAAAACATTTATAACAATGCTGAAACTTTAAAGATTACTGGTGTTGCGGTAAGTGATGCGGATTCTTCTATCAGTGGCGTTATTTATTTACCAAGTTTAATTGATCATGTTATTGATAAAGCCTCTAATTCAGCTATTGTAAGAAAACAACTAGATAATCCTGAAATAGATGTTTTCTCAGGAAATAGATTTGATGAAGATAAAAATGAATCAGGGCTTAACTTTAATGATTTAGTAACTGTTGATGAAGATAAATTAAAGAACGCATTTAAATTTAATTTAGATACTTCAG
>CAVEWG010000096.1:0-6568 GCA_963619285.1 Oscillospiraceae bacterium
AAATATACTTTTCTTTAAATTTGTTTAACATATTTTAAACTCCCCTTACTATTTGAGTATTCTATCACTTTTATTAAACAAACATAAAAAAAGTCGAGTTTACTCGACTTTAGGCTTATTGTTTATCTTCTATCTCAGACCAAATTGTTTGTGTTTCGTTTAATTTCTTATCTCTTAATAAATAAACCGCAACAAGTATTTCGGGTATTGCCAGTATTAATATTTGAAATACACTACCATCGCTTTTAGCTTGAAATGCAGATAATAGGTCCATTCCACTAAATAGTCCAAAGGCACTAGCAGCAGCAATATCATTTAGGGCATGTAAGAATACAAGTGTCCAAATGTTTCCTGATCTAAAATAAATTGCCGCATACATAATACCTGTTGCGCTTGCCATGATGGCTTGAGCAATAGTGCTTATTGGGTTTTGCGACTTCATGTTAAATAGATGAAGTAGTCCAAATATAACACCAGATATAATAGCTGCTTTCCATAAAGCTTTTTTAGAAGTGCCACAGTGTTCTAATAGGCTTTGGGCAATAAGTGCTCTACAACATAGTTCTTCAGATATTCCTACTAGGCTCATACATAATATGAATACTATTATGTTAAATGCATTGTTTAGTTCTAAGCCTTGATTAATAGAAGCAAGGATCATAAAGGCCATAATAAGGCTTGAGAATACTATTTGATAGGCTCCAATTGATAGTCCTTTAATAAAGCCTGTTCCTTTTTTCTTTAATAGATATAAGCGGTTTGTTGCCCATAGCAGCAGTAACATAACAATTGCAACTATTAAATCGGTAATAACCATTGAGAAGAAGAATTTAGCTGTTTCATCACTTGGATACAAACTTGTTTTCTCTAATAGTTTTTCAGGATAAGTACTTAATTTTTGTGAAGCTTTAAATAATAGAGCGATACATATCGCATAGATATAAACATATTTTTCTTTAAATTTACTTAACATTATTTAATAGTAATTCTTCCTGAACCATAGATGTTTTCATAGTTTAATAAGTAGTTACTATAGGCATTAAGAGGTGAATTAGCTGTGTTTACTGTCTTATCAGTAAATGAAGATAGGTATCTAGCTAGTACCATATAGTCTTCTTCACAATAGTCTAATACAAGCTCAGCATTTTCTAACATTGATAAACCATGTCCGCCGTTTCTTAATAGATAGTTCACAGAGCCAATTGTGTATTCTTTGTTTAGGTCTAGTGGCTCATATTGTTTAGTTTCTTTGTTGTATACTTCAACATCATATACTCTATAGCCTTCACTTGGGCCAGATACCCATACACCGTTTTCATCTTTAACAGATGAGACTGCTACGCTTGTGTCTATTGAGTATTTAAGACCGGCAACATGTAAAATAGATGATTCTTCAGGTAGTTTTTCACATGAGAAATCAAGTACGTCTAATAATGTTTGTCCTGTTACTTTTACCATGCATAATAGGTTTCCAAATGGCATTAGTGTTTTACAATCCTTATATGTTAATAGACCATTAGGGAAGTCTTGTCTAATTCCACCACCATTATAGAAGGCGATGTCGCAATCCATGTCTTTGTACATATTGAAGTACCAATAGAAGGCGTCAGCAGTTAGATCACCACTATTTGTTTCCATTTTTCTAACAATTCTTTCACCTGTTGTTGGATCATTTATATAGAATGGTACAGATGATTCAGCTACTTTTTCATCAAACATAGAATCAGTATTAGTGATTACTTCTTGTACCATGCTGTCTACTGTTTCATCACGTTTATCATAGTTGTCAATTAACTTAGTATCTATTGATACTTGGCCATCAGTTACATTTACTTCCATTTGGCCAATGTATGATAAATATGATTTAGTTTGAGTTAGTGTTACATCGTTTCCATCTTTATCTTTAATGGTGTCACCATCAATCTTGGTATGAGAGTGGCCATCGATAAAGGCATTAAGTCCACTAGTGTTTTCAATTACTTCTTTACTAGTATATGGAGATGAGCTTTCATCTACTCCTAAGTGTCCTAGGGCAATAATAACGTCAGCTTCTTTTTTAGCTTCATCAATTGCGTTTTGAACAGCGTTATATAGTTCTTGACCATCGCTTCCTGAATATATGCCATAGATATAGTTTCCATTAGCGTCTTGGAAATAGGTTGGAGTTGATTTAGTCATTGTTTCAGGAGTTGTGATACCGATAAAGGCAATTTTTAAATCACCTGCTTCTAGTACTTTATATGGTGCTAGTACTAAAGATTTATCACTAACGTTATAGAAGTTACATGATACATAGTCAAAGTCGGCTAAATCCATTAGTTTGAATACTTGTTGTTGACCATAGTCGAATTCATGGTTTCCAAGTGTAGCTAAATCATATCCTGTAGCGTTCATGATTTTAATCATGTCTTCGCCATTATTCATAGCGCTATAGATAGTTCCTTGAGCGTGGTCACCAGCATCCACCAACAATACATTTTTGCCTTCTGTTATTAGTTCATCTTTTAAAGCTTTAACGTTGCCATATGAGATGCCGTCTACTTCATTATCACCATCTTTAATTTTATTGTTGATGTAGCCATGGATATCGTTTGTATATAGGATGGTTGCACTACCATTTACTGGTTCTTTAACTTCTTCTGTTTCTTGTTTAGAACATGCGGTAAATGTCAACAATAATAAAAATGTTAGTAGTATATTTAATATTTTTTTCATTTTGTCTCTTCCTTCCTTAAAAATAATAACATTCACTTAAAGAATGTGCTTATATTTTTATCGTTTTGTCTATTTATGTGTGATATCATTATATCGTAATATACGAAGAAATGAGGAATTATCATGATTGTGATGAATTTAAAATTAGATGGTATATATGGATTCAATGATTTTGAAATTAATTTTTCTTATCCCAAAAAAGTAGTTCATTCAATCATTGAAGATGAATATCTAGAAGGGAGACAACGCTTTAGATATAAGAAAATTGTTGTATTGATGGGCGCTAATGCCTCAGGCAAGACTGCTATAGGTAAGTCTTTATTAAAGATATTTGATTTTATTAATACTGGTAATAGTAACTGTTTATTTGAGATGTTAAGTGATGATAAAGGTTTTTTTGAGATAGACTTTGTCAATAATGGCTATCGTTTACATAGATTAAAATGTCATACAGATAAGGCTAAATCATCCTATAGTGCTGAGTATTTTTCATGTGAAATAGATAAGATGGATTCATATGAAATGTGTGTTGATAAATTGGTTGATTATACAGATGTATATAGTGAAGATAATAAGATAATGGGGCAAATCGCTTATCGTTTTGCCTATCCTGAGATAGAGTCTTCTATTAAACTAAATGATATTGATAGAAAATTATTTGGGAAGACTTTAAGAGCGATTCTTAAGACTTTAGATCCAACTTTATTAGAGATTTGCGAGTCTAAGGATTTAAAGGATACTTATATTGTGCGTAGAAACAGACAAGAGATAATTATTCAAGATGGTAAATTATTGAATAAGGATATTTTGTCTAGTGGTACTGCTGAGGGCATTGATGTTGCGATTTTCTTGGCTTCAATGATGTCTAAGAAAAAGACTTTCTATTATTGTGATGAGCATTTTTCTTATATACAAAGCGATATAGAAAAAAGAATATTTGGGCTTATGTTGGATAGAGTTTCTAATAATGAACAGCTTATTTTTACAACGCATAATACGGATATGCTGGATCTAAATTTGCCTAAGCATAGTTTTATGTTTTTAAAGAAAGGTAGTAAAGATGAAAACTATAAGGTATCAGCCTTGTCAGCTTCTGATATTTTAAAGCGAAATACGGATTCTGTTAGATGTGCTTATGAAAATGATATGTTTGACTGCTTGCCAGATGAAACAGTTTTAGATGAATTAGAACTAGGGTGGCATCATGAATAATACAAATAGGTATTGTACATATTTTTGTGAAGGTGAAGATGATTTGAAGCTCGTTGACGCTTTAAAGTATAATCCTTCAAAAATTATTAGTGGTTCATCTAGAAGATTAAATGTTGTTCAAGAGTTAATACCTAAATCAGTTCTTTTAAAGATTAGGCCTTATTCAAAAGTGGCTTTAAATTTTGATAGTGATGTTACATCTAATTTATCTATTCTTAAAAGAAATATAGCTAATATTGAAAGATATTGTCAAAATGTAGGTATCGTTTATTTGTTGCAGGTAAAAAATTTAGAAGATGAGCTTGTTAGATGTAGCGATGTTAAAAATGTTCTTGAATTAACTCACAGCAAAACTCTTAGCAACTTTAAAAGAGATTTTGCCAGAATGAAGGTCAATGAATGTCGTTATTGTTTAGATAGGCATAGCATTAATGTGAATACTTTATGGAACTATAATTTTCCTACCGCTTTTGATTTTGTTGAAAGAAATAGTAAAGAAATAAAGAATATCTAATTTGTCGCGAATATGTCGCTAATATGGCATATTGTCGCAAATAATGTCGCGAATTAGAAAGGATAACTATGATCGATTTAGAAAAGGTACTTATCGATGGTTCGAATCCCGATGTTGAATTCAAGGCTGCTCAAGGTGGCATTCCAAGTAGTTTATGGGATACTTATTCTTCTTTTGGGAATACTTTTGGTGGAACAATAATTCTAGGAGTAGGTGAAGATAAGAAGTCTAATAAGTTATCGATATTAGGTGTAAAAAATTCTGATAAGATGCTTAAGGATTTTTGGAATATAGTTAACAATTCTAGTAAGGTTAGTAAAAATATCTTATTAGAGAGAAATGTATATGTTCAAAAATATGAGGACAAGGATTTAATTATTATTGAGGTGCCTAGGGCTAATAGAACAAGCAAACCAATATATGTTGGAGCTGATATGTTCAAAGGGACATATCGTAGAAATTATGAGGGTGACTATCTTTGTGATGAATATGAAATAAGGGCTATGCTTAGAGATTCTAGTGAGATATCAAGCGATAGCGTCATTTTAGATAATGTTAGTTTAGATAGTTTAAATCTAGAGAGTATTAAGAGTTATCGTTCTAGGTTTTCTATCATTAGAAGTAATCATGTTTGGAATTCATTAAGCGATGATGCTTTTCTTATAAAAATTGGTGCTGCTAGAATTAGTCAATATGATGGTAAGGTTCATCCAACTTTGGCTGGTCTAATTTTCTTTGGTGACTTTATTGAAATTACAAATGAGCTTCCTTATTTCTTTTTGGACTATCGTGAGAAAACAAGTCTTGATACTCGTTGGCCTGACAGAGTTTGTTCATCAGATGACGATTGGAGTGGCAATGTCTATGATTTTTATTTTAGAGTCGTGGATCGTATTACTTCTAGTGTTAAAAGACCTTTTGTCTTAACGATAGTTTAATTAGGCAAGATGACACCAATATTCACAAGGCTTTAAGAGAGGCTTTGGCAAATAGTTTAATTCATGCTGATTATTATGGTAGAAGAGGAATCGTTATTGATAAGGAATATGAAAAAGTAACTTTTTCTAATTCTGGTATTTTCAGAATAAGCCTTGACGATGCGATTGCGGGTGGCGTGAGTGATGCAAGAAATCCAAGGATATTTAATATGTTTTCTTTGATTAATGTAGGAGAGCGCTCTGGTACTGGTTTATGTGATATTTATAGTTACTTTAAGCAATCTGGTTTAAATGAGCCAATAATAAAGGAATCAATCGAGCCCGATCGTATTACTTTAACTTTAAAAATTAATGGTGATGACGCGTATGGCGTTAAGGATTCTATGGGCGCTGACTTTTATGTTGCAGATAAGTTATCTAGTTTAGAAGATAGAGTATATAAATGTATTTTGGATAATAATCATATAAGTACTAAAGATATAGCTGATTGTTTAAGTGTTTCTACTAGAACCATTCAAAGAGCTATCAAGAAACTAGAGAATGGTGGCTTAATTAGAAATGTTGGCAATAGAAAAAGTATCAAGTGGATCAAACTCAAATAACAAATAATTGTAGAATTGACAATTTTTTGTGGTTTTTATAATAGCTTAGACCTTAAAGCTATTAATCTGAAGTTATTGTTTTGTGACACATTACGATAAATCAATACGTTATCCAAAAAGTAATCTAGTCCCATAAATAAAGGTAAATAGATTACTTTTTAAGCGACTTATTGTCAAAGGATATTAAGCACTTCATTAGCACTTAAATTCCCAAATCTTACTTGTTTTGAGTTAGTGAATCATATAGTATAGAGCTGCATCTACTTTAGGTGCAACTAAAGACAAGTCGGTAGCAAATCATAACCGGGCTTTTTAAAAAGGAATTATCCGCTACTAGAAAAAGTTTAAGAGTGGATTTGCTTATGAGAAAATTGATAATAATTGTAAGACTTATCTTTATTTTGTTGTTTAAAGAAATCGAAAAAGATGAATCCAAATATGAAGAAATAAAAAAAGAGATTAGAACTACAACATAATAATCTCTAAGTCTATCGACTTGTCTTTATAGTAGCACATTTATCTAAATTGTAAAGCATCATACAAATATACATTATCATCAATATATTATCCAAAAAGTAATCTAGGCC
>CAVEWG010000097.1:0-6497 GCA_963619285.1 Oscillospiraceae bacterium
ATGATTCAGGTTCATATGGGAAACCATGCAGGTTCAAGTCCTGTCTAGTGCACCAGTTATAAAATACTTTGCGTTTTGTTAGGATATTTGGCAAAAAATACTTTGCGTTTTGTTATGACCTTTGACAAAAATTACTTTGCGTTCTGTCCAAAATATCACTAAAAAGCCTATGAACAAAGGCTTTTGAAAGTTTATATAGATAACGAATTTATTTGGTTATAAAATATAACCAATGCACCAGTGGCGGAACTGGTAGACGCGCACGCTTGAGGGGCGTGTGATATTATCGTGCAAGTTCAAATCTTGTCTGGTGCACCATTATTTATTAAACACATAGCGGTAGTAATCATAAACCATGATATTTATAGATATTTGGTAACGATTATTAACCGCTTTTTTAAACCTATTAACATAGGCCTCACTTACTTCACTACCATCGTTACTAACAAAAGTATCGCTATTACTTGAATATTTGCCCTTATCAGTAAGCCAAGAATAATCCGCAAAAATAACTAAACCCTCGCTTGTAGAAAAGATATCTTTGCCGACAATTAATCTAGAATCATAATTAATGCCAAACAAATTTAACACCGTAGGTAATACATCAATGGTATTACATACCTTATCTATTTGTTCATGTTTGGTTGCACTATTATAAATAATCAAACTATTCTTATATAAACTAAATTGATCAAGCTCTTGGCCAGCCATCTCTTGCACATATTCATCATCCATAAAATAAGGATGATGATCAGCAGCCAATACAATAACTGTATCATCTAATTTGCCAGCTTCTTCTAATTTATTAACCAAAGTAGTCATAGCCTTTTCAAGCTCTAGATTAGCCGCAATGTATGCCTTAACTGTTTCACTATAGTCTAGTCCTTCTACTAAGTCCTTATTTTGTTCAGCCATCGCATTATAGCCAAAGCCCCATAAACCATGACCTGAAACCGTGGCATAATAAACCATAAACTTATCATCATTTATATAATCATCAACAGAAGCCTCAATCATCTCATTATCACTTGTAGGGAAAATATCACAAGCCATCTTCTCTTCTAAGCCATTGTAACAAGCCTTATAGTTATCAAAACCAATATCGTTTAAATACTTGTCTCTTGATTGAAAATCATAATAATAATCATGATACGCATATGTCTTATAGCCCAAATCAGTAAATAAGTTACCTAGTCCATATGGATAATAATTAACATGGCCTGAAGTATTATTATTACCATTCCATTCATCATTTAAAACGCCTATTTCTGGAAGTAAGCCAGTAAGTAAAGAAAACTCACCACCAATAGTAGACAAATTAGTAGGCGAATAATAATTAGAAAAATAATAAGAATTATGAACCATCTTATATAAAGTAGGAGTTAACTCTTCACTTAAAAAATAGCCATCAAAAGACTCAGCCATAATATAAATTAAATTCTTACCCTTGAAAACACCAGTATGCTCATTAGTATAAGTAACTGCTGAATTCTTGAAATATTCATTCATATTAGAAATAACATCGTTATCACTAGTTAAACTATCAAAATCAATGTCACTTACCTGCCTTTTATAAGCAAGTACTTCTGCATCAGAATCTTCTGTGTTTGAATCCTTTGAATTTGTTTCTTCTAAATCAATTGTTTGATCACCCTTGCCCATAAACAAAGAAACAAGCACACCAAAGTCTTCTACACTTGCCTCATTTGAAAAATAAAGACTATATGTTGTTGTGTCCAAAGAAGCAAGAAATAAGAAATACACCAACATGCAAGTAAATACATATTTTGCGCTATATTTATTTGATAATTGTTTATGACAAACTATACCAACAATAAAAGGAACAAGAACTAACACTATAATAGAAAAATTATTGATAAGCACACTTGCAGTAGTAGAAGCAAACGCATTGGTTGTGAATTGCTTATACATGCTTAAGGTATCAAAGGAAATAGTTACCGCAAACACTTTTCTAACAATCAAAGATGCACCATATATAAAACAAAGTAAAAAGTTAAATATATGAAACAAAACCTTGTTTATTTTCTTTGGGATAAATATGGAAATCAGGCCTAACAATAGCCCCGCAAACAAACATGAAAAACAAAAAGTAAAAGCGTTATTAAACGCAAGACTTAAAAATAATTTATAGATTATTTCTTCATAAAGTACAAAAGCAGCATAAAACAAAATATTAAACATACTTGCCATTATAAAACAAAAAGTCCATTACGGACCTATTTGTTTAATATTTGATTGTAATTTAGTTCTTTTAAGAAATCATCATATTCTTTCTTGAACCTATCTTCTTCTCTTATCTTCATCTCATAAGTATGTGTATCAAAGTTCTTATCGAATAAGCCAATTGTTGCTAGTGCAATATTTGAACAATGGTCAGATACTCTTTCATAGTTATTTAATAAATCATCAAAGTAATAGCCAGTTTCAATACTGCATTCACCACTTTGTAGTCTTTCAATATGATTTTCCTTTAATTGATCAGTTATCTTATCAACTACTTGTTCAAGTGCTTCAATACTATAAGAAGTCTCAACATCACTTAATATAAAGCTATCCATAGCCATTGTCGTAACCTTTTTAATTGCACTTAACAAAAGATTCAATTCCTTCTTAGCACCACTTGATAAAGCAACCTTATTCTCAGCCATTTCTTGAGCAGTTTGAGCGATATTTAATGCGTGATCGCTGATTCTTTCTAAATCGCCAACACTATGTAAATATCTATTTATCAATCTTGATTGATAACCACCCAAAGAACGCGCGCCAAGTCTAGTCAAATAAGTATTAATCTTATCTTCATATTCATCAAGTTGAACTTCTTTTTTAACAACTTTTTCAAATTTCTTTTCATCATATTTAAAAATTAAATCAGTTGCCGCAAAAATAATATCCAAACTCTTACCAGCCATCGTATTAATAACATGTGTTACATTTTCAATCGCAAGAGGTGGATAATCCAAGAATCTTTCTTCCAACAAATTAACATCGCTATCTTGTTCATCATCGTTTTTATCTTTAACAATTAAACCAACAATTTTTTCAATAACATGAATAAATGGTGACAACAAGACAATCATAATTACTCTTATTAAAGTATTAATAAAGGCAATCAAAACAGGATTAACAATATTATCTAAGAAAGAGAAATGTACAAATGCATTTATGCCATAGAACAATATCGCAAATATTAAGCCACCCACGAAGTCAATAACAAGATATGAGAAAGCAGCCTTCTTTGCGTCAGCATTTGCCCCAATTGCTGAAATGATTACTGGTAAAGATGCACCAATGGCAATGCCTATTAAAATAGGAACCGTCATATTAACCGTAATTACACCTGTACTTGATAAAGCTTGAATAATACCGCAAGCAGCACTAGCACTTTGAATTATAGCCGTAAAAGCTAAACCAAAACCAATACCAAGCAATGGATTAGCGAAAGAAGTAAATAGATTTAAAAAAGCAGGTTCACTTCTAAGCCCACTAACGGCACCAGACATTTGTTCCATGCCTACCATCAAAATAGTAAAGCCCAATAATATTTCACCTATATTTTTCTTCTTACGCTTCTTAGAAGTCATAATCATCAAAATACCAATGATACCAATAATAGAAGCTAAAGTACTTGTTGAAAATAACTCAAGAACACCACTATTACCTGTTCCAATATAAGACAAAGAAATAATCCAACCAGTAATACTTGTACCAATAATGGCACCCATGATAATACTGATGGCTTGTTTAAGCTTCATCATACCTGAGTTAACAAAGCCAACAACCATAGCACTGGTTGCGCTAGAAGATTGAATTATGGCAGTAACACCAGTTCCTAACAAAATACCCTTAATTGGGCTATCAGTTAGCTTATACAAAAAGACCTCAAGCTTTGTACCTGCGACCTTTTTTAAACTATCTCCCATTAGAGTCATGCCAAATAAGAATAAGGCGACTCCCCCTAATAACTTTATAATGTCCGAAAATGTCATAAATTACATAAAAAATAGATTATTTAAAAAAATAATCTATTTAAAACTCTCATCTAATTTTTCAATAATATTTCTTTCAGGTAAAGAACCCACGAACTTATTCACAGGCTTACCATCCTTAAGCATAAAAACAGCAGGAATAGACATAATACCAAATTCAGCAGCTAGTTCTTCATTATCATCAACATTAACCTTTACAAAATTAACATCTGGATAATTCTTACTAACTTCCTCTAAAACAGGTCCTAGCATCTTACAAGGGCCACACCAATCAGCATAAAAATCTACTACAACATTACCATTATTTCTAATGTTATTAAATTCTTCTTTACTTAAAATTTGCATAAGAGTTACCTCCTTTTTACATTATATATGCTTAAAGCGCAAAAACAAAGTAATAAGCAAGCACAATTACACCAAGAACTATACGATAATAGCCAAATACCTTGAAGTCATGTTTCTTGATATAAGACATCAAGAAAGAAATCACAAACATTGAAGTCACAAAAGCCACTATCATACCAATTACTAGAATAAAAAACTCTAGAGTCGTGAAGGCAAAGCCAAACTTAACAAGCTTTAATAAACTTGCGCCAAACATCACAGGAACTGCTAAATAGAAAGTAAATTCAGCCGCAACAGTTCTGCTTACTCCTAGAATCAAAGCCCCAACAATAGTCGCACCACTTCTACTAGTGCCAGGGAAAATAGCTGCAATTAACTGGAACAAACCTATAATGATTACCGTTTTATAATCAAGCTGTGCAATTGAATTAATCTTGGCAGCCTTCCCCTTATGTTTATTTTCAACAACAATAAAGGCAACACCAAACACAATCAAGGCAATCGCAACACATACATAGTTATAGAATAAAGCCTCAAATTGATCATTAAACAATAAACCAACAATAGCTGCCGGAATACAAGCCACAAGCACCTTTATCCACATAACCCATTTAGGTTTATCAAAATATTTTAAGATGCCACTATCTTTAACTGGCTCCTTTAGTTTTAAGCCAAATGGCCAAATAGAATTCCAATATAATACAACAACCGCTAAAATAGCGCCCAATTGTATAACTACTTCAAACATCGAATAGAATTCATCACTTACATTTAAAGTTACAATTTCATTTAATAGAATCATATGGCCAGTACTAGAAATAGGTAACCATTCTGTAATTCCCTCAATTATTCCAAATAATATCGCTTTTAATATTTCAATCATGTTTCTCTCCAATCCATACCATTATAACCTTAGTTGACTTATTTTAAGACAAGTATTATAATCCGATATCGGACTATGAAAAGAAATCAAGAAAACCTAAAAACATTTAACAGCCTATATTATCAACAAGTAAGTATTTATTCTAATTTAGTTAAAAAAACCGGGTTATCAGATAGCTACTACCAAATACTTTACGTAATAAGAAATGACATATGTCTACCCTACGCTAATAAAATAGTAAATTTTACTTGCGTTCCTAAGCAAACCATTAATTCAGCAATCAAGAAAATGGAAAGTGAAGGACTTATTAAATTAATAAAAGAAGAAAGATCTAAAAACAAGAAAATTGTCTTAACTAATAAAGGAGACAAGTATTGTGAAGACACAATAGATAAGATCGTTAATCTTGAATTAAAAGCATTTGAAAATATTACTAGTCAAGAATGTGACGAATACTTTAATACGATGAAGAAATTTAATGAAAAACTAGAAAAAGAAATTAACAAATATGAACAATAAATTAGCACAACATTTTACATATTCAAAACTATTAACTTTTACTCTTCCTACAATTTGTATGATGATTTTTACGTCTATTTATACAATTGTTGATGGTTTTTTTATATCTAATTATGTAGGAAAAACAGCCTTTGCGGCCATTAACTTAGTATGGCCAGCACTTATGATAATTGCCTCACTTGGCTTCATGGTAGGAAGTGGCGGCAGTGCCATTGTTGGAAGACTATTAGGTGAAAAAAGACAGAAAGAAGCCAATCAAGTTTTTACGATGATGTTTATATTCACGTTGATACTTGGAATTATTTCATCAATACTAGGCTATATATTAACTCCCCAAATTGTAAAACTATTAAAAGCTAGCGAAGACATGTTTGACATCTGCGTATTATATGGAAGAATAATTAACGCCTTTAACTTTACATTCATGCTTCAATACTTCTTCCAAAGCTTCTTTGTCACAGCAAGTAAACCTCGCCTTGGCTTTATCATCACTATATCTGCTGGTATTACCAATATGATACTTGATGCCTTATTTATTGCGATATTTAAATGGGGAGTTGCTGGTGCAGCCCTTGCCACAGGCATTGGCCAAATACTAGGAGGCTTTTTACCAGTACTCTATTTTTCTAGAAAAAATAATTCAACACTACAATTCACTAAGACAAAACTAGATTTCTCATTAATAGGAGACGCTTGTTTTAATGGATCAAGTGAACTTATGAGCTCTATTAGTTCATCTTTTG
>CAVEWG010000098.1:0-6369 GCA_963619285.1 Oscillospiraceae bacterium
AATGAAACTGTTGCTTTGAATATGTATGAACTAGGCTATACATATGCTCAAATTTCCGGTGTAACAAAATTAAGTGTTGATGATGTTAAGATAATCATTAAGAGCAAAGTTAATTAAGCAGTTTAGGCTGCTTTTTTAAAGGGGCAAGATGGTCTATAATTTAGATGTTGTTCTTTGAAATACCTATCTCAACTAGCGCCATGAACCTTTAAGTGGGTTAACGAGGAGAAGGATTATCGAAAATTCGGCGGGTACCTTCCGTAGTTTCTACTGCGAATGAGCTGTTAAATATAGAAGCAATTCTAAAACAGAGGCTGCTCAATAGAAGAATTAAAATAATAATTAAAAATTTATAATAGAAAGTTGAGAATTTAAAATGTGCGGAATTATTGGATATGTAGGTTTTAATAGTGCCTATAATACTTTAATTGAAAGCCTTAAACTTCTTGAATACAGGGGCTATGATTCGGTAGGAGTGGCTCTTTTTAATAGTGGAAAAGTTAAGGTTTATAAATTAGCTGGTAGAACTAGTGATTTAGAAAATAAATTAAAAGATAAAAACTTAAATGGAACATGTGGTATTGGTCATACAAGATGGGCTACCCATGGTGAAGTTTCAAATAGGAATGCTCATCCATTTAAGGCTGGGAAAGTGACGCTGGTTCATAATGGTATTATTGAAAACTACAAAGAAATAATTAATGAATATCACTTAGATGATTTGAAATCACAAACTGATAGCGAAGTAGTTTGTAGCTTATTAAACAAGCTATATGATGGCAGCCCTCTAGAAACTATTGTTAGAGTTAAGAAGATATTAAAGGGAACGTATGCCTTACTTATAATGTTTGATGACTTTAATAATTGCATCTATGGCACAAGACACATTAGTCCTCTTGTATATGGAACAAATAAACAAGAGACTTTAATCGCAAGTGAAACTTTGCCTTTAAATGGTAAGTTTGATAAGTACTTTGTGTTAGAAGAAAATCAAATATTGGAAATAAAAGATAAGGTAACCTTATATGATGATAATTTAAATATTGCTAAGGTTAAAAGTCATGCACTTAAAGAAAATGTAGATTTAGATTTAAGTAATTATGATAGTTACTTAGATAAAGAGATACATGAACAGCCTTCAGTATTGATGGGTTGTTTAAATCATTATGTAAAAGATGATTTGCCATTCTTTGATTTAAATAAAAAGGAATTAAAGAAAATTAATAGACTTGAGATGATTGCGTGCGGTACTAGTTATCATGCGTGTTTGTTTGCCAAAGAAATATTTGAAAAGTATGCAGACATTGAATGTAATGTAAGTGTTGCTAGTGAATTTAATTATCATAAGCACTTTATTGATGAAAATACACTGCTTGTGGCTCTTTCACAATCAGGTGAAACCATTGATACTATTGAAGCTAGTAAGTACGGCGTGAAACTAGGTGGCAAATTGTTGGCTTTAGTAAATGTAGAAAACAGTGAACTTGTGCATATTTCTGATTATCATATATTGTCGCTTGCGGGAAGAGAAATGTCCGTGGCTTCTAGTAAGGCTTATACATCGCAACTTTTGATACTAGAATTGTTTGCGTATTATTTGGCTTTAATTAGAAATAAGATGACAAAGGTTGAAGTAAAAAGCAAGATTACTGATTTGTATTTACTTCCTGGAATTATTAAGGAAATATTGGCTAATGAAGATAGTATTAAAAAACTTGCTTATAGTATTTATGAAAAGAAAATGTTTTTATTAGGTAGAGGATGTGACTATATAAGTTTATTGGAGGCCGCCTTAAAGATAAAAGAATTAGCTTACTTAAATGTTAATACTTATATGGCGGGTGAGATTAAACATGGACCTATTGCCTTAATAGATAATGATAGTGTTGTGTTTGGACTAAGCCTAAGTGATGAATTAAATATTAAGTTAATTAATAACTTAAAAGAATGTGCATCTAGAAACAGTAAGGTAATTTTGATTACTAGTAAGAATCTAGATAATAAACAAATCAAAGATACATATATACTTCCAAGTGGCAGTAGAGATAATTTGGAGCTTGCTTGTATTGTGTATTTCCAATTGTTGGCTAAAAACTTGGCAATAGTATTAAATAGAGATGTAGATAAGCCAAGGAATTTGGCCAAGGTTGTAACTGTAGAATAACAAAGTTGAGATAGGTAAAGAACAACATCATATTTAAATATAACGGCTGTTTAATATGTTGATTCAATAAAAATTTAAAATAATTGTAAAAGTTATTAATTTAATATGTTTTATCGTTGTTTAAAAAGTATAATAACTCTTGTCTATTAAAAATAGAAAGAGGAGATTATGATTAAGAGATTTTTAAAGACTTTATTAGTTGCATGTCTTATCATTGGAATGAGTGCATGTAGTTCAAGTTCAAAGAGTGATGATTCTAGTAGTGATTCTAGCGAGAAGACATCATTAACTGTTCAATTTGTCCCAACAAATAACGATGGTTCGATGGATGCTAAGTGTAAACCATTTGCTGAATATTTAAGCAAGGCACTAGGTGTTGATGTTACTGTTACTGTTGCGACTGACTATTCTACAATCGTTGAGGCTATGGCATCTGGTAAGGTTGATATTGGTATCATGCCTCCTGCTGCATATGTGCAAGCAAGAAGCCAAGGCGCTGCTAAGGCTGTGCTTTCTTCTTCACTTGTTGATTATGATGAAAATGAGCAACCTATTTCTGGTTCAAGTGCTAACTCATTTAAGGGTGAAGTTCTTGTAAAAGCGGATAGTGATATGACTTCTTTGGCTGATTTAAAGGGTAAAACTATCGCAACTTTAAGCGCTAATTCTGCTTCTGGTTATATCTATCCAGTTGCTGAAATGAAGGATTTAGGTATTGACCCAACAAGCGATTGTACAATCGTTACTGTTAATGATATTCCATCTGAAATTACAGCTGTTTTAGAAGGACAAGCTGATGCTGCCTTTGTTTTTGAGGGTGCAAGATATGTTTTCTCTAGCAAGTTTGAAAACAATGATTTATTCTCTGATTTAAAAGTTCTTTACTTAACTGAAGGCGATATTCCAAATGATGCTATTGCGGTTCTTCCTTCAATGGACAGTGAACTTCAAGAAAAGGTTAAGGAAGTATTCTTAAATATGCCAAATGATGATGAAGGTAAGGAAGCTATGGCTATGTGGGGTCATACTGCTTACACTGAAGCTGATGAGGCAGCTTATGATACAATCGAGGCTTATATCGCTAAAGCTGCGGAGTAATTCATGATTGAAATCAAGAATGCTTCAAAAATATATAAAAATGGCACTAAGGCAATGGACCACATTAATTTAACGATTAATGATGGCGATTATCTTTGTATTATTGGCTTGTCTGGTGCAGGTAAGTCAACTTTACTTAGGTCTATTAATAGACTAAATGAAATAAGTGAAGGTGAAATTTTTATTGATGGTAAGTCTATTACCAAAGCTAACAAAAAAGAGTTGAAGCAATTACGTACTCGTATTGGCTTGATTTCTCAACAATTTAACTTAGTGAAAAGAAGTACTGTTCAAAAGAATGTTTTGAGTGGGAAACTTGGATCATATAGTACTTTAAAGAGCGTACTTGGTTTGTTTACTAAACAAGAGTACGCTCTTGTTAATGATGTACTTAAAAAAGTTGGGCTTGAGAATAAAGTGCATAGTAGATGCGATGAATTATCTGGTGGCCAACAACAAAGAGTATGTATCGCAAGAACGTTGTTTCAAGAAGCTAATATTATATTAGCTGATGAACCTGTTGCTTCACTTGATCCCGTTACTTCAAATAAGGTTTTATCTGATTTACAAATGATAAATAGAAGTACAGGTGCAACAGTAATTGTTAATATTCACTCCGTTGAGTTAGCAAAACATTTCGCAACAAGAATCATCGGTTTACAAGATGGTAAGCTTGTTTTTGATGGCAAGCCTTGTGATTTAACTGATGAGAAATTAAAGGAAATTTATAAGGGAAATTATACTTTAAATAAGGAGTCTAATTAATGAAGCTGAAGGATACAGTACATTTTAATTGGTATAAACATCTTCTTGTACTAATCCTTATTGTGCTTTGTTATATCACTGCCGGCAATAGTGTTGGTGTTGATTTTAAAGAGGTGTTTTCTAATTCTGATCAAGTTGTTGCTTTCTTAAAGAAACTTGTTACGCCTGATTTTTCTTATTTTCCTAAGTTAATTGATCCACTTATTTGTACACTTAAGATGTCAATACTTGGAACTATTTTAGGAGTATTACTTGCGATACCATTTTCTTTTTTGGCTACAACGGTAGTCACAAAAAACAAAGTTGTTACAAGTATATTTAGATTTTTGTTAAACGTTATTAGGACTATTCCTAATATGTTGCTTGCGGCAATACTGGTTTCAATGATAGGTATAGGTGAAGGAACTGGTGTACTTACAATTGTTATTTTTACATTTGGTTTAACTTCACAACTTTTCTATGAAGCAATTGAAACTATTGATTTATCGGCCTTAGAGGCATGTGAATCAGTAGGTGCTAATAAGTTTAAAACAGCTATTTGGGCTGTATGGCCCCAAATTATTCCAAGTGTTATAAGCTATGGTTTTTATGCTTTAGAAATCAACATTAGATCATCAGCGGTACTTGGATATGTTGGAGCAGGTGGTATTGGTGTTATTTTAAATACATCACTTGGATTATTTAAATACGACAGGGTGTCACTTGTTATTCTTACAATATTTGTGGTCGTCATGATAACTGATGGCTTGTCAGAATTTATAAGGAGGAAGGTATCATGAGTTTTGTGAAAAAACACAGTGGTTTATTTACTTTCTTGCTTTTGGTTTTGATTATTATCTTTTGTGCTCATGGTTTGGATTTTAGTGCTTTTTCCTCTTTTAATTGGGCAAACTTCAATTCAACTTTAAGACAACTATTTAAGCCCGATTGGTCGTATTTTTATGATGGTAGTGGTGAAGATGTATTCTCACTAATTTTATTAACTATTGCGATTGCTTTTGCGGGTACAACAATTGGAACTATTCTTGCGATTCCTTTTACTTTGCTTGCTAGTAAGAATCTATGGCCTAAAAATTCAATTGTTCCTTCAATTGGTAAATTCTTATTAGATATTTTGCGAGCTTTTCCTGAACTAATATATGCAGTTATCTTTGTAAAAGTAGTTGGCCCTGGTCCTTTTGCGGGAATGCTGGCTATTGGCGTTCACCAAATTGGTATGCTTGGAAAATTATTTGCGGAAGAAATGGAAAAGATGAATGAAGATGCTGTTGAAGCATGCAAATCAGTTGGTGGCAATGGCATACAAACAATGTTCTATGCAAGAATTCCAGAGTTGCTTCCAATATATGCATCGCTTATTTTAAATCACTTTGAAATAGGCGTAAGAAGCGCATCAACATTAGGTTTAGTTGGAGCTGGCGGCATTGGTGCTACTTTGATATTCGCAATCCAGGCACGTAATTGGGATAAGGTTTCTATAATCTTGCTTACGGTTATTGTGACTGTTTATTTGCTTGATATTTTAACTGGTATCATTAGAAAGAAGTTAAGATGAGAGTATTGCATATAAGTGATATTCACTATCGCAATCAATTCAATAATAATAATGTCTATGAATCCATATTAGCTAATATGGATTCTTCATTATCTAAACTAGATAAATTACTTAGTTCATTAAATAATATTGATTGTATTTGTATCACAGGTGATTTATGTGATGATGGAACTTCATCGGATTATAAGGTTTTAAGAGATTATCTTGATTCATTAAATATTCCTTATTTTGTGTGTCTTGGTAACCATGATGATAAAAAAGATTTTTATAAAGGATTTTATGATATTGATTTTGATGGGCCATATTTAAAAGATGAAGAGTTTAATGGCATTCATATTATTAGTTTTGATAATAGCCAATATGGATATCCAAATGGTTATCTTGATGAAGCCAGAATGAATTGGCTTAAGGATAAAATAAACAATACTTGCATTGTTTTGATGCACCATCAACTATATGATTTGCCAGGCATTCCTAAAATTAGTGATAGTGAAAAGCTAAAGAAGATTCTTGATGATTCAAATGTAATTGCGGTATTAAATGGTCATACACATTGGTATAAACAAGAAGGGAAGTATTACACAGCTCCTTCAATTAGTTTTAGAGCTAAAAATGAAGAAGAAAGTGTCGACTTCCATGATTGCTTCGGCTATTGTTTATATGATGTTGATAGAAATAAGATTAGTCTTGTAAAGTATGAGGAATCACAATCTAAACTAATCGGAAAATGGAATCCTAAAAAATGTAAACTATATTGAATAGATGCCAACACATTCCTCTTGGGGTT
>CAVEWG010000099.1:0-6366 GCA_963619285.1 Oscillospiraceae bacterium
GTGTTAATTGTTCCACGTGGAACATTGTCTCCTTTCTTTAAAAAAGATGTTCCACGTGGAACATCTTAAAACTTATTTCTTAGGAACCAACTTTTCAGTACCACCCATATAAGGTTGTAATGCCTTAGGGATATTTACCGAACCATCAGCATTGATGTTATTTTCCAAGAACGCAATCAACATTCTTGGAGGAGCAACAACAGTATTATTTAAGGTATGAGCGAAATAATTACCATTCTCACCTTTAATTCTAATTTTTAAACGTCTTGCTTGTGCATCACCTAAATTTGAGCAAGAACCAACTTCAAAGTATTTCTTTTGTCTTGGAGACCATGCTTCTACATCGCATGACTTAACTTTTAAGTCAGCTAAGTCACCAGTACAACATTCAAGAGTTCTAACTGGAATATCTAGTGTTAAGAAGAAGTCTACTGTATTTTTCCACAATTCATTGTAGATATCTTTTGATTCTTCAGGTTTACATACTACAACCATTTCTTGTTTTTCAAATTGGTGAATACGATAAACACCTCTTTCTTCAATACCATGAGCACCAACTTCTTTTCTAAAACATGGAGAATAAGATGTCATCCTTTGAGGTAAATCTTTTTCATCAACAATAGTATCAATAAATTTACCAATCATTGAGTGTTCACTAGTACCGATAAGATATAGGTCTTCTCCTTCTATCTTGTACATCATGTTTTCCATTTCTGAGAAAGACATAACACCATTAACAACGTCTCCTCTAATCATAAATGGAGGAATATAATATGTGAATCCTCTATTAATCATAAAGTCTCTAGCATAAGAAAGAATTGAAGAATGAAGTCTTGCGATATCACCTTTTAAATAATAGAAACCATTACCAGATGTTTTTCTAGCAGAGTCTAAATCAATACCATCTAGTCTTTCCATGATATCTACATGATAAGGAATTTCAAAGTCAAATTCTCTCTTTGTGCCAAATTGTTCTAGTTCTTTATTTTCAGAATCATCCTTACCTACTGGAACTGATGGATCAACAATATTTGGAATAACCATCATTTTCTTTTTGATGTCTTCTTCAAGTGTTAACTCTTTAGCTTCATCTTCTTCTATTTCCTTGGCAATTTTTGCTACTTCAGCTTTGATTTCTTCGGCTTTATCCTTTAAACCTTGTTTCATCAATTGGCCAATTTCTTTTGAAATAGCATTTCTTCTAGCTCTTAGTTCATCAGCTTGAACACGTAGTGCACGATAGTCTTCATCTAGTTGTTTTACTTCATCAACGATTCCTAGTTTGTTGTCTTGGAATTTTTTTCTGATGTTTTCTTTAACTAGTTCTGGATTTTCACGAATAAGTTTAATATCAATCATTTACTGCCTCCTAAAAAAATAAAAAGGTAGCACAAGGGCGAAAGTTCGCGGTACCACCTTTATTTTTAACTTAATTCTTAACGCGAATACACGTGATTGGTTAGATCAACTTTAGGGTAGATTCATAAGTTCTTAATGATAACTTTCACCATTTGTTATCTCTCTATAAATAAGAAATCTTACTATATTCCCTAATTAACGTAACCTTATAATATCACAAATTATTTTTTTGTATCAATTATTCTAAGTAATGCAGGAGCAAGTAATAGATCAATTAATAATTCAATCGCAAAGTTGATCGTTATAAATAAGGAAATAAATGTAACAAACGCTCCTTCAAAAAATAAAATAATAACTAAAGCAAGAATACCTGTATTAGTGATTGGTGCAATAGCACTAGCACAAATAATAGCAGTTAATTTTTTCTTATCTTTTAAAGCTTTATAAACTAAAGCACTAAATAATCCTGCAAAAGTTCCTTTTAAGATACAAGCACTAATTGTAATAATTGGATGCATAGCTAACATTGTAGCTCCACTTGGGTCAGCTCCAGTTATTACCATTAAGGCAACCACCAAACCAAAAGCAGTTCCAAGTATCGCACCAACTGATGGTCCAAACATCGCTCCACCAACAATGATTGGTACTAATGTTAATGTTATCGGAAAACCACCAAAGTTAATAAAAGTAGCAATTACTTGTAAGACAATTACTAGTCCTACAAACATTGAAATTGTTGTTATTCTTTTTGTATTTTTCATTTTCTAATCTTTCTTGTTTTTGTAATAAATATTCTTAAGTCCCTTGAATGCTAAATTAGCATCATATATATCAATTAATTCAGAGTTATTTTTAAAGATTTTACCGAAACCACCTGTTGCGACAACTTTTATGGGCTTCGAACCTTCTTGGACTTCTTTTTTAAATTGCAAAATTAAAGATTCAACCATTCCAAGATAGCCAAAATAAAGACCCGCTTGCATAGCACTTACTGTATTGTTTGTAAGTACACTATCACATTGTTTAATTTCAACATTTGGCAACATTGAAGCATGTTTAGATAAGGCATTTACCGAAATACTAATTCCAGGAACCATAACCCCTCCACGATAGTTTGATTTATCATCTATATAATCAAATGAAATTGCAGTTGAAAAATCTATTATTAATAGATTATTGCCATAGTCTTTTATTGCCCCGGCAACAGTAGCTATCCTATCAGCACCAATTTCCTTAGGATTATCATAATGAATAGATACACCACTTTTTACACCAGGTCCAACTGTTAATGGTTCAATATTAAAATACTTAATGATTGCTGATGTAAAACTATATACAATTTCTGGAACAACACTTGCGATAATAGCACCATCAATATCTTTAACATTTATATTCTTATTATTTAATAAAGATATAAGTAAGATTCCATATTCATCACTAGATTTGTTATCTATAGATTTAATATTAAAGTTACATAGCATCTCATCTTTACCAAAAACAGCCAAGCCAATATTAATATTTCCAATATCTGCAACAAGTAACATATTCAAACCTCCAAAAATAAAAGCACAATAAATAAAACAAAATTGTGCTCATTAGGTAATATAAAAAATCATAAGTAATCCTCCCCTGTCGCCCATATAGGTGCAACGTTTTAGACAAGAAAGATTATAACAAAAAAAGAGAGTTATTCACTCTCTTCTTCACTTCCTTCTTCATGTTCCATTAAGGTAACTGTTTTAACATAAGTATTTTCTTCAGGTTTAATTAATTTAACACCCTTAGTTACTCTACCAAGTGTTGAAACATGTTCAAGAGAAATCCTAATTATAACACCATCATTTCTCATGATTAAGGCATCTTCATCACCATTAACCGCCTTAAGTGCCACTAGATCACCATTAGATTCATTAATATTAATTGTCTTAACACCCTTAGCACCTCTTGAAGTAATTCTGTATTCTTCAATATCAGTCTTCTTTCCATAACCATATTTTGAAACAACCAGAATTTGTTTGCCTTCTTTAGAAGTACAACAACCAATTACATATGAACCATCAACATTCATACCTCTAACACCACTCGCGTTACGTCCCATAGCCCTTACGCCATTTTCATTGAAACGTACTGCTTTGCCATTAGCGGCACCAATAATAATTTCATCATCACCAAGTGTTGGTTTAACATCCACTAATTCATCATCTTCTTTCATGGTAATCGCAATCTTACCAGATTGTCTGATTGATTCAAATTCTTTAGCTTCAACTCTCTTACATAAACCATTCTTAGTAACAAAGAACAAGTAACCCTTAAGTTCCCATTCTCTATTAATTGGAACAAGAGCCTTAACCTTTTCATCTTTTTCAATATTAATAATATTGATTACAGGAATACCTTTACCACTTCTACTTGATTCAGGAATCTTATATCCCTTAACACGATATACTTTTCCCTTATTAGTAAATAATAACAAATGATCATGAGTAGACATTGTAATATTTTGTTCAATAACATCATCTTCATTTAAGGTCATACCCTTAATACCACGACCACCTCTATTTTGAGTCTTATAAGTACTTACAGGTAAACGTTTAATGTAACCATTACTTGATAAAGAAACAATAATGTTTTCAACAGAGATTAAATCTTCATCTTCTACATCTACTTCACCATCAATAATTTCTGTACGACGAGGATCATTGTATTTATCTTTGATGATATTTAATTCATCTTTGATAATTTGAAGAACTCTACTATGATTTGCCAAGATGTCTTTTAAATCTTCAATTTCTTTATATAAATCATCTAGTTCAGCACAAATCTTTTCATATGATAAACCAGATAATCTTCTAAGTTGCATAGATAGAATTGCTTCACCTTGTTTATCATCTATACCAAATTCATCATTAAATTTTTGCAGTATTTCTTCATCAGTTCTACTAGTCTTAATAATTTCAACAATTCTATCGATATTATCTAAGGCAATCTTTAAACCCTCTAAGATATGAGCGCGTTTTTCATCTTCTTTTAAATCAAATTCCGTTCTTCTTCTAATAACATCAATTTGATGATCGATGTATAACTTAATAATTTCTTTTAAAGATAACAACATTGGTTTATTATCTACAAGGACATTATTATTAACACCAAACGAAGATTGAACAGGAGTTAACTTATATAGTTGATTTAAAATAACTTCTGGTTGAACATCCTTCTTTAATTCAATTTCAATACGAATACCATTTCTATCATTAGAAAGGTCTTTCATATCGGCGATACCATCAATTATCTTTTCTTTAGCAAGTTCATGTATCTTATCATACATTACTTGTTTATTAACTAAATAAGGAATTTCCTTAATAATAATCTTATGTTTATTTCCCGGTAAATCTTCAATCACTACCTTTGAACGCATAATGATTGAACCCCTACCTGTTTCATAGGCTTGTCTTATGCCACCTCTACCGACGATATAACCACCTGTAGGAAAATCAGGACCAGGAATATAGTTCATTAAATCAATGGTTTCAATATCAGGATTATCCATTACCGCAATAATCGCATCAATTGACTCACCTAAATTATGAGTAGGCATATTAGTTGCCATACCTACCGCAATACCCATCGAACCATTAACTAATAAGTTAGGAAATCTACTTGGAAGTACTACAGGTTCTTTATGTCTAGCATCATAGTTATCACGCCAATCAATTGTCTCTTTTTTAATATCACTAACAAGTTCAAGAGAAATTTTAGACATTCTAGCTTCGGTATAACGCATAGCTGCAGCGCCATCACCATCAAGAGAACCAAAGTTACCATGTCCATCAACTAGTGGATACCTATATGAGAAAGGCTGAGCCATACGAACCATTGTGTCATAGATTGCAGTATCACCATGAGGGTGATATTTACCCATAACTTCACCAACAATATTTGCGGATTTTACATGTGGTTTATCAGGAGTAAAACCAGCATCATACATTGCCCAAATAACTCTTCGATGTACAGGTTTCATACCATCTTTTACATCAGGCAGAGCTCTATCAATGATTACCGACATTGAGTAACTTAGGAAGTCTTCTCTCATTTCTGAGGAAATATTTACTTCCTTCATGTTTCCATGATTGAAAAATCGATTATCTAATTCTTCCATAAGTCCTCCTAAATATCCAAGTTCTTAACGAAGTGAGCATTTTCAACAATAAAGTTTCTTCTAGGCTCTACTTCATCACCCATCAACATCGAGAATACGCTATCAGCATCAATCGCATCTTCAATAGTAACTCTCTTTAAAGTTCTACGTTCTGGATCAAGAGTTGTCTCCCATAATTGGCTAGGATCCATTTCACCAAGACCTTTGTATCTTTGAACATCATATTTTTCATCACCAAAGTCACGCTTAGCTAGCTCTAGTTCTTCATCTGAGTAACAATATCTTAAAGTCTTTTGACCTTTAAACAATTTATATAGAGGAGGCATTGCGATATATACATAACCACCTTCAATTAAAGGTTTGAAATATCTATATAGGAAAGTAAGCATTAATGATGCAATATGTTGACCATCGACATCAGCATCAGTCATGATAACAATCTTATGATAACGAAGTTTTGAAATATCAAGTTCATCACCAAAACCACAACCAAACGCTTGTATCATCATTCTGATTTCTGCATTATCAAATATTCTATGCAATCTAGCTTTTTCAACATTTAAAATTTTACCTCTTAAAGGAAGAACAGCTTGGAAATTAGAATCACGTCCTTGTTGAGCACTACCACCGGCAGAATTACCTTCGACGATGTAAATTTCACAAATTGAAGCATCTCTACTAGCACAATCCTTTAATTTAGTAGGAAGACTTGCGCTGCCAAAGTCATCTTTTCTTCTTACTGTTTCTCTGGCCTTTTGAGCAGCTAGTCTTGCTTCAGATGCTGACTTAGCTTTTTCAATAATAATTTTTGCGATATCTGGATTTTCTAAGAAACATCTTTTTAAGAAATC
>CAVEWG010000100.1:0-6312 GCA_963619285.1 Oscillospiraceae bacterium
CAGTTTATTTAAATCAAATCCTTTATCATAATATTTTCTTAAAACAGAACTAAGCACACCACAACTGCCAAGAGTTGGTGCTGTAACCACAATCTTTCCACATGCGTTTTCTTCTATTGCGGCATAGGCATATGAACTTAATAAGAGCTTTTCTTTAATGGCTTGATCATCACAAGCCTTAGCTTCTTCATTTAAAGAAAAAGCGACTCTTTTAAGATTTAAGGGACCAGGCAAATCACCCTTAGTATTTAAGCCATTTTCAATTTCCTTTAACATTTGTTTAGTAACTATAAGTAAATATTCTTTAATATCGGGTTCAAACTTATATACATAGCCAGCATAATCTAAATCATTGTTTAAACAATACTCATTTATTTCTTTTAAAGAAGAATGAGGATAAATATTTTGATTAACAATATTTTCAATGCCTTTTACTTTAATTGCTCCTCCACCCGTAGAATAAATAACCATTTCATCTTGACCATTTTCATCAAAAACCATGGTGTTAGGATTTTCATCATAAGCATCATTATTAAATAAAATAACTACTTCTTTTGGAGCGAAAGTATCAATAATAATCTTATCAGACATATGGCCCTTGCCAGTTAAAGCTAAGGAGCCATATAAAGTAACACTATACTTATCTTTATTTGGATACTTATTCATATAAAACAAACAAGCATTTCTTACACCTAAGGTATGTGAACTAGAAGGTCCTGGACCTATTCTATATAATTCTTTTAATGATTCCATGCTTTTATTTTATTACTTAAAGTATACATTTTATTAAGCATTTGTATACTTTGTAATAAGAAGGAAGGAATAAATATTAGCGCTATATAAACTACTACACTTGACTTGTATTCTAGATACATTGTAGTGTCTGGGATAATATAAGCAATCAATAGAAAACAAAGAAAACTGATAGCTACTACAAAATAAATATTCATTAGTCTTTCTATCTTTAGCTTATAGATTAATTCATAAGACATAGAAACCAATAAAGACTCTAGTATTAGGAAAGTGTAGGTTATTAAGTCTTTATTAAAACTACCATATTGACTTATTGCGATATTAAATATGATAGTTATAGACATGCATAATAAATAGCGCCAGCAATTCATTTTAATATTTGATTTTAAAAATAAGATAAAACCAATCAGAAACAACACACATGCCAATATTCTAAGTCCATTTAAATAAAGCCCCCAGCCAATTACAAGTAACCATAAATCATATATCACTAACATATCTCTTCCTCCTGTACCATTAATATATTTCAAATAGAAAAAGTCATTGTCCAAATATTTGGACACATATATAATTTATTTATGGATAAGAACAATAAGAAAAGAATACTAGCATTAATTGAAATATTAAGAAAAGAAACAAGTTTAGATAAGCATTTAAAATTAGATGAAATAGTAATAGAGCTAGAAAAAAGAAATATTCAAGTAGATAATCGTAAGACTTTATATGATGACTTTAAAGTGTTAAATGAATTTAATTTTAATGTTGAATATGATAATGGCTATTATCTTGCTGATGCCCCTTTTAATTTATCGGAAATAAAAATTATTCAAGATTCCATTAATTCACTAAAAAATCTTGATACAAACTTTCTTAAAGAGATAAATGATAAACTGTATAGTTTTATTTCCTATGATGACGAAAAGCTATTAGAAAAAATTAAGTATACTAGTAAACATTCAAATAAGAAATTACTTCCTAAGATGGAAGATGTCTTATACGCAATAAAAAATAATTTGTTGATTACTGTAAAAAGAAAGAATAAAGAAAACCAAGATGTTTTTCCTTTATTTATTCATAGAGAAAATGACTACTACTATTTCTATTTTCATTATCCAAGTAGCGACAAGATATATCATTATCGATTTGATAATATAGAATCTATTACTTTAAAAGAAAATCTGGATTGTAACCCCATCAGTATTAAAAAAGTAATTAAGCATATAAGTGAATCAAGTAATTCTTTCTATTTAAAACAAGCTGAAACAGTCAAAATAAAAATTATTAATAATCTAGAATATACAAGTGAAAGATTAAAAGATGATTTTCCACAAGTCATAATTAATAACGATTATGCGACTATTTTCGCGTCATTAAACAATGTCTTTTATTCTAAGTTATTATCATATGGAACAGATATAAAAATCAGCGATGATAATATCGCTGATAAATATTTAAACTATTTAGATGAAGTTAAAGCTATTTACCTGAGAAAGTAGCGGCACCAGTAACGCCCAAGGCATCCATTAACTCGCTTATTGTGACTAATTGATATCCTTGTTTGATGTAATATTCCATCAATCTACAAGAAGCATCAGCACTTGTTTGATAAATATCATGGAATAAGACAACATCGTTTTCATCAGTTTCTTCAACAACTTTGTTGTATATAACATCAACCGCTTCACTTGCTTCATACTTTGTACGATACGACCAGTCTAGTGAATCAACATTCCAAAGTACAGCAGTCAAATTAAGTTCATTAGCAACCGAACTATTATAGGCGCCATATGGTGGTCTATAGGTTTTCATTTGATAGCCAAAACCATATTGGTTGTCGCACAAATCATGGTAAGGAACCATTATTTGGTTTATTGCCTCTGAAGTACTTAATTTTTGTAGATTAGCGTGACTTTGAGTATGTGATCCATATTCCATACCCTTTTCAACTGACTCCTTACAAAAATTAATTTGTTTCTCGCCTAAGTTTTGGCCTACGATAAAGAAAGTGCTTGCACTATCTAATTTATATAAAGTATTAACAATTTGGCTACTTGATACAAGTTGCCATTGTGGTCCATCATCAAAAGTAAAACTAATCATTTTTCTATTTTTAGAAACATATCTTGGTTTTGCATATGTTTCATTAGTGTAGCCAAGATTTATGTCACAAGCTTCTTGCATATATTTAAGTGGTACTTTTACATCATAGTCATATTTAGGAAAATGACATACAAGATTTACATTTTCTACACTGTAAGTAACTTCGCTTAAATCAATGTTTTCATAATATGTTTCGGTTAAGAAATCATATGTATAGGCTTCATCGATTTCATCTTTTTTCATTTCATAACGCAAATAATCAGATAAAATCTTTTTACCTTCATCATTTACGCCATTTATTACTAAGTCATTATAGTTATGGTCCACATAATACTGAGTGCCGTCGTAATAAGACACTAGATAATAGTCACCATAAGGAATCAAAGCGTAATCAAAGATGCCATTTTCTTTTGCGTTGTCACATATATCTTTAGCTTTTTGTTTAGCTGTTTCACTATTTGGGTAAAAAGCTAAACATGTTTTTGTTTTATATGTTAAAGCGTCTTCATGTACGCTTTTTTTACCAACAAAATGAAAATTAAAATTAAGCAAGAACACGATTAAGCAAACTACAAGAACCGTTAGTATTCCGCATAATGCATATAAAATAGATTTCCTTAAATGTCTTTTTTTCTTTTTAGCCATCCCTATTATTTTAACTCAAAAGATATATAATACTTTCATGAGTTTTAAAAAGAACCTAAAGGAATACTTAATATTGTCGCTAGCAACTATTATCGCATCTTGTGCTGTGTTTTTCTTTTTGTTGCCTTCTGAAACTTCAATTAGTTCTATATCAGGTTTGGCAAATGTATTAACACATTTTATTCCTTTAAAAATATCGATGATTACTTTTATATTAAATGTAGTATTATTGATACTTAGTTTCTTTACTTGTGGAAAAGAATTTGGAGTAAAGACAGTATATACTGCCCTACTTATGCCAATTATCTTAGCGATACTTGAAGTTATATATCCTAACAATGTTTCATTAACCAATTCAGATATCATTGATGTAGTAGCTTATTGTTTCTTTGTCTCAATTGGCATAGCGATTCTTTTTAATCATAACGCATCTTCCGGGGGCCTTGATATTGTAGCCAAAATAATGAATAAATACTTGCATATGGAAGTTGGCAAAGCTTTGTCTTTATCAGGTATGATAGTTGCCTTAAGTTCCATTCTTGTATATAGTCCTAGAAAAGTGGTTTTATCTTTGCTTGGTACTTTCTTAAGTGGTTTACTTACCGATTACTTTATTTTTGGTCAAAATATTAAAAGAAGAGTTTGTATTGTATCAATTAACAAGACTAACGAAATTAAAGATTTTATAGTCAACAATTTACATTCAGGCGCTTCATTATATATATCAAAAGGTGCTTATACAGATATTGAAAGAGAAGAAATAATCGCAATTGTTGATAAAAGAGAATATCAATTATTAATGGACTATATCATCCGCACAGATCCAAGCGCATTTGTGACAGTTTATAACGTATCCAATATGCGATATGTACCAAAGTAATGTTATTATTGAAGAGGAAAGAGGTAATATGTACAATTTTCAAAGTGATTATTTAGAGGGCTGTGCTCCTGAAATATTAGAAGAATTAATAAAAACCAACAATAAGCAACAACCAGGTTACGGTAACGATGATTATTGTCTGATTGCTAAAAGGCTTATTAAAAACGCTTTAAATAAAGAAGATGTCGATATTCATTTTGTGCCTGGTGGTACTCCATGTAATATCCTAGCTACTTCAATTGCCCTAAAGCCTTATGAAGCGGTAATTTGTCCAAGTACTGGTCATATCAATGTTCACGAAACAGGTGCAATCGAGCTTAAGGGGCACAAGATATTAACTGCCGATAGTAAGGATGGCAAGCTTAATCCCTTAGATATTATTGATATATGCGAAAAACATATCGATGAACATATGGTTAAGCCTAAGATGGTATTCATTACTAACCCTACAGAGCTTGGAACTGTATATACACTTGAAGAAGTAAGAACCATTAGACAAGTATGTGATAAGTATGGCTTATATCTATATATGGATGGCGCAAGACTTTCTAGTGCTCTAGTAAGCACGAATAATAATCTAAAGCTTACTGATATTGCAGAACTTACTGATATGTTCTATATTGGCGGCACAAAAAATGGTGCCCTACTTGGTGAAGCATTTGTTGTATGTAATGACAAACTAAAAGAAGATTTCCGTTATTACTTAAAACAAAATGGTCAAATGCTAGCGAAGTCTAGAATCATTGGCGTTAGCTTTAAAGTATTGTTTACTGATGATTTATATTTAAAGTTAGCAAGCCACGCAAACAAAACAGCTGATGCGCTTAAATATGTATTCTCAGCTTTTGGTGTAAAGAGCTATTGTGAGTCGAATACAAATCAACAATTCTTTATCTTAGATAATAAAGTAATTGAAAAATTGAAAGAAAAATATGAATTTGAAATATGGGGCCCATATAATGAAAGTTCATCTATATGTCGATTTGTGACTTCTTGGTGTACAAAAGAAGAAGCAACACTTGAATTTGCCTCAGATTTAAAACAAGCATTAAAGAAATAAAATATGTTTAAAGATTTCCCGGAAGAGATGCAAAAAATATATGATATCATTGAGCCTTATTTCGATGGAGCTGCATTAAGAGATGATGCTCCAGAGGATATAAAAGAATTGCATAAAAAACTATGTGAAATGGCATTAGAATTAGGTCAATAATTTAAAAGCTCATTCAAAAATGGATGAGTTTTTATTTTAGGGTAGGAATTTTGAGTTTTCATGTCTATAAAATAATATGAGAATACAAAATTACAAGAAAATAACAGGGCCGATAGAAAAATTAGTCATACGAATAAATGAGATTAATTATAATATTGAGGTAGTAAAAATAGAAAATTATGAAAATGTGTTTGTGTCAATTAACTCAACTATTAAGCCAAGAGCTTTACATGCAATTATCAAAAATACAAGAGAAGCGATAAATGAATATAGAATAGAAGAAAGCGATTTGAAAATAATTATCTTATCTAGTAAAGATGGTTTTAATTCCTATGGTCTATATGATGCAATAAACAACACGGTTTACTATAATGAAATCATAAATGATGTTGATGTACTTAACGGCGAAAATATAAAGTTGGGTCATATTGAAAGGCACGAAATGTATCATTATAAACAAGCTGAAAACTATAGAATAAAACATAATTTAATAAGCAAACAAAATCATGAAAACTATATAAAATATATAACCAAACGCGCAAAAAAGTATATTGACAGCAAAGGCATTAACGATGATAATGTAGGTGAAATTAGTACATACGCATTAAAAACATTCCGAGTTGAGAGATATGATGAAGTAGAAGCTGAAATATATGCGAAGAAAGGAGCCAAGCATGTTTAAAGATTTTCCAGAAGAGATGCAAAGAATATACGATATAAT
>CAVEWG010000101.1:0-6257 GCA_963619285.1 Oscillospiraceae bacterium
TAAGTCAAGAATGGTTAAAGATGATTATGAACTTACTTGTACAAAGCGTGCTATCGCTATTACAAATCAAGGTGTAAGACAAATGATGGCTTCTATTAAACCCGGCATGAATGAAATGACAATGGAAGGCTTATTTAACTTAGTGCTTGCTCAAAATGTATGCAACAAAAATGCTTTCAAGTCAATTTGCGCAAGTGGCAAGCGTGCAACTGTTCTTCATTATAGTGACAATAATCAAACAATGAATGATGGTGAATTGTTCTTATGTGATTTAGGTGCTACATTTAAAAATTATTGTGCCGATATTTCTAGAACTTTCCCAGTTAATGGCAAGTTCACTGATCGTCAAAAAGAAATCTATGAAGTTGTTTTAGGCGCTCAAAGAGTCGTTGAAGAAAACGCAAAGCCTGGTATTACTTTAAGAGAATTAAACAAGCTTGTTGTTGATTATTATACAAAAGAGCTTCCAAAGCACAATCTAAATAAAGATGTAAGTGAATACTATTTCCATGGTGTATCTCATCACTTAGGTTTAGATACTCATGATGTAAATATTGGCAATGTTCCTCTTGTTGCTGGTAACATTATCACAAATGAACCTGGATTATATATCGAAGATGAAAATATTGGCATCAGAATTGAAGATGATTTATTGATTACTGGTACTGGCAATACTGTTTTATCAAGTGATATTCCAAAACAAATTGAAGACATTGAAAAAATAGCTAATTCTTAATTAATTTATAGATAACTACTTCGGCATCCGCAAACATACGGATGTCGTTTTTTATTGTGCCAATGCCACCTGTTATATCAAGTGTTTTATTGTCTACTTTATATTTGCCGTGATAATAATCATTAGCGCCATCAGGCCTATAGAATAAATTAATCAATGGAATATATACTTGACCATTTAGGCTATGTCCTGCAAGCATATAATCGGTTTTAGTAGTATCCGCTAAAGCAGCTACATCAGGGTAGTGGCTAAAACAAATAGTAAAGTTATTGGGATTAACTCCATCAAAGGCATTTGAAACATTATAGTTAATGCTTAAACCAACTATATTGATATAGGAACCATTTACATATATCTTCTCATTAGCGTTATCAAGTAATCTAAAATCAGTATCATTCAAGATACTTTTTACTTGTTCCTTGTATTCATCATCTTTATCGCCAAGTACTGCATATTTACCATATTTAGCATCTAAACTTCTTAAGAATTCACTAAATGTAGATTGTTGACTACCACTTATTGCTTCATCAAATAAGTCACCACCAAAGATGATAATATCTGGTTTAAACTTATTTATTTTACTTTTGATTGTATTTAGATGTTCTTCATTAATATAAGTTCCATAATGAATATCTGAGAAATAAGCAATTATTAAATCATTAGTATTTTCATCAATCTTACTTGATTTAATTGTTTCTTCTCTTACTGTAAAATCATAAGGATTAACATATTTGACATTATAGATAGTTAAGACAATAAAGATGCTTATTGAAATAACGGCAATAATAATTCTTTTAATTTTTTTGTTCATAGTCAAAATTATAACAATTATGTTTTCACATAATTTAACAAGTTTTAAACAAATTTTATAGAAAGTCTTTGTTTACTATATATTTGTAAGGAAAAACCTTACCTAAGTATCTTGAATATTTAGAAATTGTCCCCTAATTTTTTTTATAAGATGAGATCCAAATGGATCTTTTCTTATATTACTTGAAGTTATCTGGATTGTTATTGTGTATGTATTTGCACGGAGTCTGCTTATATACTTTCTTAAAGTATTGAATAAAATGACTTTCACTAGAAAATCCAAGGATATAGCTAACCTCACCAATTGCTTTGCCATCATTCATCATACTTATTGACTCTTCTAACTTTTGTTTCAAGATGTATTTATGTAAAGGTATTCCTGTCTCTTTTTTAAATGCTTGTGAAAGATAATCTCTAGAAATATGTAATGTTTTAGCTATATCCTCAATCTTTAATCGACTATGGAGATTAATGTGAATTAAATGAATGCACTCATTTATTAGCTTGCTATAGATTTTAGGAATCGTATCTTCCCTCACTTTACTAGCAAGTTCAATAGCTTTTAAAGACAAATAGTTTATACTATCTTCCATAGAGGATATAGCATCAATTTCTTGAATATACTTGTCGCTTAATTTATAGGCTTCGCTTTCATCTAAACCACCTAAAATTGCATAGTGTATAGCAACCGCAATACTTGACACAGAAAAATAATGTATCTCATTTGAAATATTGTTTGACATACGACCGATGATAATACCTGATTTTTTATAAAATTCTAGTGCATTTTTAACACCTTCAACATCGCCATTTTTAATTGCTTTAAAGAGATTTAATTCATACTTAAAGGAACTGTGTGTTTTTCCGGTTTCTCTTGCATCGTATATAAAATTTTTAGAATTATCTAAAAATTCGTATTTAATAGAGGAATTTTTCTTTGCCATTTTATCTAATAAATATGATATAACACAACATAAATTTAATATAGAATAATAATTTTAAATGATAAATTTACAATATAAATAATCATAACGGAGGTTTCTTATGAACAAGAATCTTGAAAAAATGTGCCACCTAGTAACGGGAAAAGGAATGTGGCATATAGGAGAAAATCATGTTTCAGATGGCCCCCATGGAGTGCGCGCACAAGATGATAATGCCAAAAATAATGATAGTATTGTAGCGACTTGTTTTCCAACAGCTTGCGCTATTTCTTGTTCATGGAATAAGGAATTAGTCGCAAAGATGGCGAAAGCACTAGCGATAGAAGCTAAAGAGTTGGGTGTTTCAATGCTTCTAGGACCAGGCGTTAATATAAAGCGTTCACCATTATGTGGAAGAAATTTTGAATACTACTCAGAAGATCCTTATCTTTCAGGAGAACTTGCAATTTCATACATTAAGTCAATGCAAGAAGAGGGCGTGGCTACTTCGTTAAAGCATTTTGCAGGCAATAGTCAAGAAACTCATCGCATGACGAGTAATTCAATGATTGATGATAGAGCGCTTCATGAAATATATTTAAGAGCCTTTGAAAAAACTATTAAGGAGGCCAATCCAGTATCAATAATGGCTAGCTATAACTATTTAAATGGTATTTCTGCTTGTGAAAATGAATATTTATTAACCAAAGTCTTAAGGAAACAATGGAAATATAATGGGCTAGTTATTAGTGATTGGGGTGCTTGTGTAAATTTGCCAGCTTGTATAAATGCTGGTTTAGATGTAGAAATGCCAGATAGTTTAGGCAATCATTTTGATGACTTGTTAAACAAAGCTAAAAGAGATCATGATTTTTATAAGAAACTTGAATGTTCTTCTGCTAGAATAGATGACTTTAATAAGAAATATAAATTAAAAGATAAGAAAAAAGCGATTTCTAAGGACATGCTAAATAAACATCATAAATTGGCTGAAGAAATAGCGAGTGAATGTATAGTACTTTTAAAAAATGATGATTTATTTCCATTAAAAAACATTAAAAACATCTTGCTTATTGGGGAATTGGCTGATAAACCAAGGATTCAAGGAGGAGGAAGCAGCCATGTTAATACTTCTAATGTTTCTTCCTTTATAAAAGAATTTGAAAAATACGGAGTTAATGTAAAGTATGCTAAGGGCTATAAGGAGACTTCTTTTAAAAGAAACACTATGTTAGAAAAGCAAGCCGTAGCTGCAGTAAAAAATGCCAAACAAAATGGAGTACCAGTATTGTTTTTTGCAGGATTAACAGATATAGCGGAAGGTGAAGGCTATGATAGAGATAGCTATAATCTTCCAGATAATCAATCCGCTTTACTTAAAAAACTATTAGAAATAGATGACAATATGGGTTGCATATCTTTTTCAGGATCGCCATATGATATGGGCTTGGTTTCAAAATGCAAAGGACTAATGCATCTTTATTTAGGAGGCGAAGGAGTGGTTGAGGCGGCCGTTAAATCAGTTTTAGGTATAACTAATCCTTCAGGTAAACTTACTGAAAGCATACCTTTTAGCGAAACAGATGTTCCAAGTTTTGGCTATTTTGCTAGGCAAGGCTTACAAAACGAACATATAGATGATATCCAATATCGTGAAAGCATCTTTGTTGGTTATCGTTATTATGATACTTTTAATATTCCGATTAGATATTGTTTCGGGTTTGGTCTTAGTTATACAAAGTATAATTATTCAAATATATCGATAAAGAAAGTAAATGATAATTTTGTTGTTAGTTTCCAAATAGAAAATATAGGTGATATAGAGGGTAGTGAAATATCCCAAGTATATGTAAAAAATCCTAAGGGAGAATATTTTAGGGCTAATAAAGAACTAAGAGGTTTCAGTAAAACTCATTTAAGACCAAAGGAAAAGAAAAATGTTGAAATAGTTTTAGATGATAGGGCTTTTGATGTATATCAAGATGGCCAATTTCAAAAGATAGAAGGAATATATGAAATTCAAGTAGGCGCTTCGCTCAATGATATTAGATTATCTACAAATGTAGAAATTAAGGGAGAAAAAATTAAATGTACTTTAAAGAAGTACGCACCTCTTAGCGAGGAAGATTTTAAATCCATATATCATTATGAAATAAGTTACTTCTCTAATTTGAGTCCAGGTGAATTTTCAACAAAAAATTCGCTTATTCAAATGAAAGATTATTCTGCGCTTGCTAGAAGATGGATTAAAATTGGTAAGCTTTTAACAAGAATAATGTACTTTCCAAAGCCGCTTAATGATCCAGAGGTAAGAATGATGCTAGAGGGAATTCTTGAGGGAAATATTGATAGTGTATGCAATCAAAGTGGTGGTATTTTAAGTAAAAAAACAATTGATAAAGTAGTTGCTTCAGCTAATAAAGGAGAATGATATGAATGAAAAATTAGATTCTAGAACAAAGTGGACTTATTGTATTGGGGCCACTGGACGTGATGCGGCTTATGCTTTGGTGAGTATGTATTTGATGTTGTATGTTCAATATACAATGAATTTAACAAGTGCTCAATTTGCTGTGATTAGTATCGTGATGATTATATGTATGATATGGGATGCAGTAAACGATTTATTGATGGGCATCATAATTGAAAACACTCATTTTAAGATGGGAAAATTTAAACCTTGGATTATTATCGGCTGCATTACTAATGCGATTGTTATAGCTTGCTTATTTTCTATAAGGCCTAGTGGGTGGGCATTTGTAGGCTTCTACAGCGTGTTTTATCTATTGTGGGGTATGACATACACCATGAATGATATTGCTTATTGGGGAGTCCTTCCTTCGTTAAGTTCTAATCCCCAAGAAAGAAATTCACTTGTTGCCATTATGAGCATCTTTGTTTGTATTGGTCAATTTTCAGTAGCAGGTGTAGTACCGATTGTGATTGCCGGCAATGCTGTAAATGCTTATAGGGTTGTGGCTCTGATTGTGGCCTTAGCATTGATTGTTTTCCAATTGTTAACAGGATTTGGTATCAAAGAAAAGGAAAGAAATGATAATAAAGAAAAGCTTTCTTTAAAGGATATGTATAGAATATTTGCCAGAAATGATCAATTAGTGGCAGCTGGCATAGCTTCTATATTCTTTAATGTAACTAATAATATTCTTATTATATTTGGTGTTAATTTCTTTTATATTGAATATGGTTATTCTCAAGGTGGCGATTTAGTCTTTTACTTTACGGTTATGTATGGTTTAGGAATGCTTATTTCGCAAGGAAGCTATGCTTTTATCGCAAAACATCTAACAAGAGAAAAAATATTAAGAATCTGTTTTATTGCGCTTTTGATATCGTATGGAGCTTTTATGGGCTTTGGCTATGTGTTACCAAAAAATATAGTTCTATTAAATGTGATAGGTTTTATCATATTCTTTTTTCAAGGCTTAATGAATTTGGTGATTGTTGTAATGATAAACAACACAATTGAATATGATGAAGCAAGGTATCACGAAAGGTATGATTCTGTAATCTCAGCAGTACGCTCTTTTAGCGTTAAACTTTCAGGAGGCATTAATCAAGGTTTATCTACACTAGTGCTTATTTTTAGTGGTATCTATGCTAAAAGCCAGGCTATTAGCGCTTTAGAAATAGAGGTTAATAAGGGTACTTATTCCAAACAAGAAGCGCTTACGCAAGCTAATGCTTACATCATGCAAATTACTTCATCACAGGCTCTTACTTTTAGAACGTTGATGATATTAATACCTGTAATTTCGTTGATAATATCT
>CAVEWG010000102.1:0-6211 GCA_963619285.1 Oscillospiraceae bacterium
GCATGAGGATGCTTAGCAGGCATCACAATTGATTCGCCTTCTTTTAAGATATAATCAACACCATCAATTGTAATCTTACCTGTTCCATCAAGGCAGGTAACAAAGGCATCGCCACCTGATTCATGTGTACTAATTTCTTCGTCTTTATCGAAGGCAAATAATGTAATACTTACATGATTGTTTTGGGCAAGTGTTTTAGAAACTACTTGACCATCTTGATACTGTACCTCTTCTTTTAAAGTAAGTATCTTAGCTTTATCCATATTTTTGATCATATTCTCTCCTTAATTTTCGTATATTGGATACTTATTACATAATTTTACAACGCGATCTCTGATTTCATCTTGTTTGTCATCATAATTATGCACTGTTTCATAAATTAAGTCGGCTATTATGCTCATGTCATCTTCCCTAAAGCCTCTTGAAGTAACAGCGGCTGTTCCAATTCTTACACCACTTGTTACAAATGGACTTCTTGGATCATTAGGAATAGCGTTCTTATTTAGTGTGATATAAACACTATCACATCTATTTTGTAGTTCCTTACCTGTAATATCTAGATTTGTTAAATCTAATAATAACAAGTGATTATCGGTTCCATCGGTTACAAGTTTAAAGCCTTTTTCTTTTAAACATTTGGCAAGTTCAGCACAGTTTTTAATGATTTGACTTTGGTAGTCTTTAAAACTAGGTTCAAGTGCTTCTTTAAAACATACGGCTTTACCAGCAATAACATGTTCTAATGGTCCTCCTTGAGTTCCTGGGAATATCGCTTTATTGAAGTTAAACTTAGCATTTACTTCATCACTTGAAAGTATTACCCCACCTCTTGGCCCTCTTAAAGTCTTATGGGTTGTTGTTGTGACAACGTGGGCATATGGGAATGGGCTTGGATGAAGACCAGTTGCGACAAGCCCTGCAATATGAGCCATGTCTACCATAAGGTATGCACCTACTTCATCAGCTATTTCCCTAAACTTTTTAAAGTCAATAGTTCTAGGATAAGCGCTTGCACCTGCAACAATTAATTTTGGTTTACATTCTTTGGCGATTCTTAATACTTCATCATAGTCAATTAATCCGTTTTCGTTTACGCCATATGGTACAGCGTTAAAGTAAGAACCAGAGAAGTTAACAGGACTACCATGAGTTAGATGTCCTCCTGTATCTAGTGACATACCCATAAAGGTATCACCTGGTTTTAACATCGCAAAGAATACAGCCATATTAGCTTGCGCACCAGAATGTGGTTGAACATTGGCATACTCACAATTAAATAGTTTCTTTACTCTTTCAATTGCCAAATTTTCAATGATGTCGACGTTTTTACATCCTCCATAATATCTTTTGCCGGGATAGCCTTCAGCATACTTATTGGTTAAAATAGAGCCCATTGCGGCAAGCACAGCTGGTGAGACAATATTTTCAGAGGCAATAAGTTCGATATTACGGTTTTGTCTAGCATATTCATCTTTGATTGCTTTTCCAACTTCTTCATCTTGAGTTTCAAGATAGTCCATCATTTCTTCTAACATTTTAAGTACCCCCCTTACTTGTAAGTTAGTTTGAAGCCTTCGCCATGTACTGATTGAACAGGGTTTGTGATGACAAAAGCGCTTTTGTCAATTGTATCAAGTATGTCAAGTAGTGTAGAATATTCTCTTTTATCGATTATTACCATCAACATCTTATGAGTTTCCATAGTATAGCCACCTTTTACATCAACTATACTTACACCACGGTTTATTTTCTTTAACACTTCTTTATTTATTTCTTCCCATTTACTAGAAATAATTTGTACAGACAAAGATTCAGAACCATGTGCTACTTCAATTTTACCTATGACAATTGAAGTTAAAAATACCGAAATTAATCCATTTAATAATGATTCTATTGGGTAGTTTAATAAACCTAGCACACAGGTTAAGGCATCAGTTAATAGAATAAATTTACTAGTTTCTATACCCGTATAGTAGTTTAAGATAAGTGGCGGGATGTCCATGCCACCAGTTGATGCGCCTTCTCTGAGTACTATACCTATACCAAATCCGGCGATTACACCTGAATAGATGCTTGCTAGTAATGGTGTGATGTCTAGGGTGTAAGGGAAAAAGCCTAGAATAGATACAAATAATGGATAAAGGATTGATGATATAAAAGTCTTTATCGCAAATTCTTTTCCAAGTACTGTCCATCCTAATAAGAATAAGCCAATTACAAGTACATCAATGATGATTTGTTGACTTACGGGTATAAATGGTGAAATGGCTACCGCCACACCTGCTACACCTCCTGTTAAAATGTTAAATGGCAATATAAAGTATTGCACGCTTATCGCTAATAAAAAGTTTCCAAAGGCGATAACTAATAATTCTTTTAGATATTTTTTTTGCATAAGTATATTTTACAATTTTAAAATTATTTAAAATATGAAAGAAGTTACATAGTATGTAAATATTTTCTGAAAAAGTATTGAAAAAGAATTTTATTTGATATATAAAATATATATCAGCCTTGAAAAGAAAAAGTAACTAAGTAAAAGATATAGCGAGCAAGGGATGGTGCAAGCCTTGTATCATAATAATTAGTGAAAGAACATCTTGGAGCTTTGCCTTTGAAATAGTAGTAAAAGGCAACGTTAGACACGTTACGTTAAAATCTATGTTTGTAGATAAAAAGTGACCTTAATGGTAATTTGGGTGGTACCGCGGAATACACAGTCTTTCGTCCCTTGTGATAAAAGACTGTTTTTATTTTATTAGGAGAATAAATATGTGCGGTATTTTAATTTCAACAGATAGTGAAACAAAAATTGAAGATTTCAAAAAAGGACTAGAAACATTAAGCGATAGAGGACCAGATGATTGTAGGATTCTTGAAATTGGTGGTGGTCTTATGGGCTTTGCGAGACTTTCAATCATGGGCCTAAGTGAAGAAGGTATGCAACCATTTATCTTAGGTGACAGAGCAAGCGTATGTAATGGTGAATTATATGGTTTTAGAAAAGAAAAAGAAATACTAAGCGAAGAATATAGCTTTAAGTCAGGTTCAGATTGTGAGATTATCTTACCAATGTATGAAAAATATGGCTTAGACATGTTTGCCAAGTTGGATGCTGAATATGCAATGTGTATCTATGATGGAGAAAAGTGGATTGCCTCTAGAGATCCAATCGGTATTAGACCATTATTCTATGGCTATACAAAGAATCATAAGGTATGTTTTGGTTCTACTGTAAAAAGTTTAATGCCAATATGTAGTGATATAAAGGCTTTCTTACCTGGTACTTATTTTGTGGATGATAAGTTTTATTACTATAACAAGATTGAAGAAGTAAGTGAATATAGTAAAGATGATTTAGAAACAGCGTGTTCTAAGATTCATGATTTATTAATTGAAGGCGTTAAAAAAAGAATGGACGCTGATGCACCAGTTGCTTATTTGTTAAGTGGTGGCCTAGATTCTTCTTTAGTATGTGCTATAGCTCAAAAGTATTCTGATAAGCCAATTAGAACCTATTCAATTGGTATGGATAAGGATGCCATTGATTTAAAATACGCTAAACAAGTTGCTGATTATATTGGATCAGATCATCATGAGATTATTATTAATAGAGATGACGTTATTAATAGTCTAGATGAAGTAATTAAGGCTTTAGAGACTTGGGATATTACCACAATACGTGCCAGTATTGGTATGTATTTGCTTTGTAAAGGAATACATGAAACAAGTGATGCAAGAGTATTGTTTACGGGTGAAATATCTGATGAATTATTTGGCTATAAGTATACTGATTTTGCACCAAGTGCTGAAGAGTTTCAAAAAGAAGCTCAAAAAAGAATCAGAGAATTATTTATGTACGATGTCTTAAGAGCTGATAGATGTATTAGTGCTAATTCCATGGAATCAAGAGTTCCATTTGGTGATATTGCCTTTGTGAAATATGTAATGTCTATTGATCCAAAGCTTAAATTAAATACTTATAACATGGGCAAGTATTTAGTAAGACATGCGTTTGAAAAAGATAAATTATTGCCAGAATCTATTTTATTTAGAGATAAGGCCGCTTTCTCAGATGCAGTAGGGCATTCTCTAGTAGATGATTTAAAGGAATATGCTGAAACTAAGTATTCTGATTTAAGTGCTTGTAGTAAGTATGATTATCATTGCCCGCCTTATACAAAAGAGTCCTTATTATATAGAGAAATATTTGAAAAGTATTATCCAGGTATGGGCGCACTTATAAAGGATTATTGGTTGCCTAACCAAGAATGGGAAGGATGTAAGGTATTAGATCCTAGCGCAAGATACTTATCTAACTATGGTAAATCAGGGGAGTAAGTTCTCTCCTTTTTAAATGCCTTAAAACATAATTATTCAAAACAAGAACAGCACGCAATGACATCTAAATATATATGCTATAATGAAGGCACGTAGATGAATATTTAATATGTAGATAATTATTTAACTTTCAAAAGGGAGGAAAAGTTATGTTAATGATTTTTGCTGCATTAAGTGTTGTTTGTTTTGTTGTGGGATTTGTGTTTTATATTAAAAAGAAGCAGTATGCTAGTTTAATGTGTTCTGTGTCTTTGGGATGTATAGCACTAACAATGATGAGCGAATATCTATATGTAGTAAAACTTGTTATGAATAATCAAATGGGAACTTTTGAGGATGTAGTTCCTTATACTTATAAGAACTTTGTTTATTTAGTAATCGTAGCGGTTGTTTTAAATCTAATTATTATTGTTTTGGACAAAGTAAAGCATAAGTAGTGAAAAAATTAATAAGTTCTTTTATAATTAGTTCACCGGAGGACTTAATATGATTAGTTATACTTATGTAGTAAAAGATAAAAATGGAATCCATGCGCGTCCAGCTGCGATGTTTGCTCAAGGATGTAGTAATTTTAAAAGCACAGTAACGGTTACAAGTAATGGTAGATCTGTTGATGGTAAAAATGTTACAGCTATTTTGTCTTTGGGATGTAGACAAGGTAGTGAAATAAAGATTGATGTAGATGGTGAAGATGAGGCTCTAGCTTTTGAAAAGATTAAGCATGTACTTGATACAAAGTTTAATCGTGATGATACTCCTCGTCCTTTAAAAATAGCTTTCTTTGGCACCAAGGATTATGACAAGGTTTTCTTTGAAGAGCTTGCTAAGGACAAAGGACCTGGTACTTATAATGTTGATATTACTTATTTTGATGTAAGGCTTACTGATCAAACGGTTTCTTTGGCCAAGGGTTATGAAGCAGTATGTATCTTTGTTAATGATGAATGTGGCGAAGATGTTGTTAGAAAGCTATATGAATATGACATTAGTTTAATTCTTCTAAGATGTGCAGGCTTTAATAATGTTGATATTAAGACATGTAATGAACTTGGTATTACTGTATTAAGAGTTCCTGCTTATTCTCCTTATGCGGTTGCCGAACATGCGATGGCTATTATTCAAATGGCTAATAGAAGACTTCATAAGGCCTATAGCAAGATTAAAGAAAACAACTTTGGTTTAAGTGGTTTACTTGGCATTGATTTGCACAATAAAGTTGCAGGTATTGTGGGCACTGGTAAGATTGGTGTATGTATGGCTAATATTTGTAAGGGCTATGGTATGAAGGTTATTGGTTGGGATGCTTATCCTAATAAACAACTTGAAGAAGAAGGCTTGCTTACTTATGTTTCTAAGGAAGAGCTGTTTGAAAAGGCTGATTTGATTTCTTTGCATGCACCTTTAATTCTTGGTGAAAATGGTACTTATCATTTAATTAATAAAGATAGTATCGCTTTGATGAAACAAAACGCAATGCTTGTAAATACGGCAAGAGGTGGCTTAATCAATGCAGAAGATTTAATTGACGCTTTAAAACAAGGCAAGTTCCATGCAGTAGCCCTAGATGTCTATGAAGGCGAGGATACAAATGTTTATACTGATTTATCTGATGATATTGTGACAAATGATATTACTGGAAGACTATTGATGTTCCCTCAAGTTGTAATAACTTCTCATCAAGCTTTCTTTACACGTGAAGCTTTACAAGCTATCGCAACTGTTACGATGGAAAATGCACGTAACTTTGCTGAAAGGAAAGAGTTTGGTTCTGCTCAAGTTAAATAAGATCCTATATGGATCTTATTTAAATAGTGATGTATTAAAAAAGCTAATATAATTTTGTGGGTCTACATATTTATATTAGCTTTTT
>CAVEWG010000103.1:0-6049 GCA_963619285.1 Oscillospiraceae bacterium
TTCTCAATACTTAATTGAGAATCTTTTTTCATCTTGAACTAATTCTATTTGTTTAGAAAAGTAGTCATCAACATGAATGTAGGATCTAATATTAGACATTGTGCGAATAAAGTAGTTAATCATTAAGGGCTCGCCTTGTACCTCTACTCTTACATCACCATTGTCTAGATTTTCTACTTGTCCTGTTAAATTGAAATCAGCGGCGTATCTTTGGGCAGTGTATCTAAAGCCAACACCTTGTACTCTTCCTTTGAATATAATTAGGTATCTTTCCATGTTTCTATTATAGTTGAATAGTCAACTATTTGTTATAATTATGGTGCTATGGAAAACAAGATAAGTGACATTGATCAATCGGTATTAAGCAGGTGCAACCAAAAGTACTATGATAAGGCATTGGCCAAATATGATATTTCTTATACACAAATGTACTTACTTTTAAATATTTATGAAAATGAAGGTATTTCGATGTATGAATTAGCCAATGGTGGTGCCTATGATAAGGGAACAGTTACCAAAGCTATTCAAAAGCTTGAACAATTAGAATATGTAAGTTTGTCATCTAGCGACAATGATAGACGAATTAAGCTTCTATATACTACAAGTAAGGGTGATGAAATAGTTCCTTCTTTGTATATTACACGTCAAAAGTGGCAAGAGTATTTATTTAAAGATGTAAGTAAAGAAGGCTTTGATATATATCATGAAGTCTTAGATAAGTTAAATGAAAAGGCTCGTAATTATCTAAATTATGAAGATAGCAATAGCGTTAAGATATATGGCCTACAAAAGCTTACTTTATTAGATTATCCAGGGAAGATGGCGGCTACTTTATTTACGGGTGGTTGTAACTTCAGGTGTCCATTTTGTCATAATCGATCGCTTGTTTTCTTAAATGAACAAGAAGGCGAAATAGATCAAGAGATTATCTTTGATTATCTAAATAAGCGAAGTAATATTCTTGATGGCGTATGCATTAGTGGAGGAGAACCCCTTCTTCAAGAGGGCATAAAGGACTTTATTAGGAAAATAAAAGATATTGGCTTACTTGTAAAGCTTGATACTAATGGTTCAAATTATAAGCTTTTAAAAGAATTAATTGATGAAAAGCTTGTTGATTATGTGGCCATGGATATCAAGAATAGCAAGGATAAATACAGTATTACTTGCGGTCTAAGCGAAATTGATTTGGGTGAAATTGAAAAGAGTGTTTCTTTACTTAAAAAAGATATAGTTGATTATGAATTTAGGACAACTATTGTCAAAGAGTTTCATGAAGATACAAACTTTGATGATTTAGGAAAGTGGCTAAAGGGAAGTAAGCGTTATTTCTTACAAAACTTTGAAGACAAAGATACTTGTATTAGAGCTGGCTTACATTCAATGAGTGAAGATGATTTAAAACTTATAAGAGATAAGCTTTCTAAATATATTGATTGCGTAACAATAAGGGGGATAGAGAATGTATAAGGTTGTTAAAAGAGATGGCAAATTAGTTGATTTTAATGTCAAAAAGATTTCCGGGGCAATCGAAAAAGCCTTTAATGCCGTAGGAAGAGAGTATCATCCAAGCGTTTTAGAACTATTGGTACTAAGAACTTGTGCTGACTTTGAACAAAAGATTGTTGATGACAAGGTTAGCGTAGAAGATATTCAAGACAGTGTAGAAAAGACTTTATCAGAGTCTAATTATGCAGATGTTGCCAAGGCATATATTCTTTATCGTAAACAAAGAGAAAAGGCCAGAAATATTTCTATGACGATGCTTGATTATAAACAATTAGTTAATTCTTATGTTGATTCTATTGATTGGCGTGTTAAGGAGAATTCTACGGTAACTTACTCAGTTGGTGGTTTGATTTTGTCTAATTCTGGCGCTATTACGGCTAATTATTGGCTAAGTGAAATCTATGATGAAGAAATCGCTAATGCCCATCGTAATTGTGATATGCATATTCATGATTTGAGTATGTTGACTGGTTATTGTGCTGGTTGGTCTTTAAAACAACTAATTCAAGAAGGACTTGGTGGTGTTAAAGGCAAGATTACTTCTGCTCCTGCTAAGCATTTGAGTACTTTATGTAATCAAATGGTTAACTTCTTAGGTATTATGCAAAATGAATGGGCTGGTGCGCAAGCCTTTTCTAGTTTTGATACTTATTTAGCTCCTTTTGTAAAGGAAGATGGACTAAGCTATAGACAAGTTAAACAATGTATACAATCATTTATTTATGGTGTTAATACGCCTTCACGTTGGGGCACGCAAGCTCCCTTTAGCAACATCACGCTTGATTGGACAGTTCCTGAGGATATGGCTGATCAATATTGTCTAGTTGGTGGCAAGGAACTTGATTATAAGTATAAAGATTGTAAAGAAGAAATGGATATGATCAACAAGGCCTTTATTGAGGTGATGTTGGAGGGAGACGCTAATGGCAGAGGTTTTCAATATCCCATCCCTACTTATTCAATTACTAAAGATTTCGATTTTTCAGATAGCGAGAATAACAAATTATTGTTTGGTATGACGGCTAAATATGGCACTCCATATTTCTCTAACTATGTAAATTCTGATATGAAACCAAGTGATATTAGATCAATGTGTTGCAGATTAAGACTTGATTTAAGAGAACTTAGAAAGAAGTCTGGTGGCTACTTTGGTTCTGGTGAATCAACGGGTTCGGTTGGTGTAGTTACAGTTAATATGCCTCGTATAGCTTATTTGTCTAAGGATTCAGAAGAATTTTATAAGCGATTAGATCAAGTAATGGATATTGCGGCTAGATCTTTAAGAATAAAAAGAGAAGTTATCACAAAGCTTTTAGAAAGTGGCTTATATCCATATACATTAAGATACTTGGGTACATTCAAGAATCATTTCTCTACAATTGGTTTAGTGGGTATGAATGAAGCTTGTCTAAATGCTAATTGGCTTAAAGAAGACTTAACTCATGATGATGCTCAAGACTTCACTGTAGAAGTATTAAATCATATGCGTGATAGATTAGTTGTTTATCAAGAAAAATATGGTGATTTATATAATCTAGAGGCAACTCCAGCTGAGTCTACTTCTTATCGTCTCGCAAAACACGACAAGAAAGAATTTAAAGATATTATTACTGCCAATGATAATTCAAATGTTCCTTATTATACTAACTCATCACATTTACCTGTTGGTTTTACTGATGATGTATTTAAGGCGCTAGATATCGAAGATAAGTTCCAAACTCTATATACTTCAGGTACTGTTTTCCATACTTTCTTAGGTGAAAAACTTCCTGATTGGCAAGCTGCTTCAAGTCTTGTATCAAAGATTGCGAAAAACTATAAGTTACCTTACTATACTATTTCACCTACTTATTCAATATGTGAGGATCATGGCTATATAACAGGTGAAGTATATACTTGTCCAATATGTGGCAAAAAGACTGAAGTGTGGTCACGTATTACAGGCTACTATCGTCCTATTTCTAACTGGAATGATGGCAAAGTTCAAGAATTTAAAGACCGTAAGGAATATAGACCTACAGATTCTGTTGTCCAAAAAGCTAATAGCTTAAAGGAAGAATATAAGGAAGATTCTTTTAAGGTAGAAACCGATATAGTTGAGCCTAATATGGGATTTCAATCTCCTGAGGTAGTAACCATATACGTTCAAGATCATTGTCCTAAATGCAAGGGTGCTGTTCAAAGATTAAGATTAAAGGGTGTTGAGTTTAAGGTAGTGAATTGTATGGAAAATAAACAAGAAGCTATTGATTTAGGTTTAACAGAGACTCCTACTATCATTGATACCAATGGCAAACGATATGTAGGTGCTAATGCCGCTAGTGAGTATTTAAAAGATCATGAGTAAAATATACGATATTGCGATAGTGGGCGGTGGGCCCGCTGGTTTAACAGCTGCCATATATGGACTTAGAAATGGTAATAGCGTAGTTATCATTGAAAAGGAAGTCTTTGGTGGTCAAATTAATAATTCTCATTCGGTTTTAAATATTCCTGGATTTAAAGAAATAAGTGGTGATGAATATGGTGACTTATTATTAAATCAAGTAGAAAATCTAGGTGGCGAGTTTATTTTTGATGAATGTATTGGTGCTAATCAAGGCGAATTATTAACGCTTCATTTAAAGGAAAACGAAGATATTTTAGCTAAGACTTTAATACTTGCGACGGGTACTGTTCATCGTAGTTTAAACACTAATAATGAAGAAGGTTTAATTGGTAAGAGTGTTCATTTTTGTGCGGTATGTGATGGTAATTTATATAAGGATAAAACGGTAATACTTGTGGGCGGCGGTAATTCTGCTTTATGTGAAGCTAGTTTATTGGCTAATATTGTTAGGGAATTAATTATCTTACAAGATATGCCTTATTTTACAGCTGAAAATAGTTTGATTAAGCAAATAAGCGAATATAAGAATGTTAAGACTTATTTTAATGTTGAAGACATTAATTATGTATTAAGAAATGATAAATTAAAGGGTATGAGCTTTCATAGCGAAGGCAAATTCTTATATGAAGATTGTGATGGTGCGTTCTTGGCTATTGGTCTTGTGCCAAATAATGAAGCGTTCAAGGATTTGGCATCGCTTGATGAAAATGGTTACTATATAGCCGATGAAAGTGGTAAAACATATTATGGTAATATTTTTGTGGCAGGTGATTGTAGAACCAAGGAATTAAGACAAGTTGTTACTGCTTGTAGTGATGGTGCTAATTGCGCAATTAATGCTGGCAAATATATTAAGGATAAGGAGCTTCTATGAATTTAGTAGATTTTTTAAATAATAGCCCAACAAGTTATAACGCTATTGATTCTATCAAGAAAATTCTTGATGAAAATGATTATAAAGAACTTAGGGAAAGCGAAGAATATAGTATCGAAAAAGGAAACAAATACTATATTACAAGAAATGATTCTAGTATTATTGCGTTTAATATAGGCGATGGTGATAATTATCATTTGGAGTTAACTGCTTCACATTCTGATTGCCCTTCTTTTGTCTTAAAGCCTAATTCAACTATATATGAAAATGGTTATCTAAAGCTTAATACTGAACCTTATGGTGGTCTTATTCTTTATACTTGGCTTGATAGACCACTAAGTATTGCGGGAAGACTTATCTATAAAGAAAATGGTGAAGTTAAGTCAATGCCATATAAATATGACAAGCCATTTTGTATCATTCCTTCTTTGGCGATTCATTTAAATAGAGAAATTAATTCTAATTTAACATTAAATCCTCAAGTTGATTTAATGCCTATGGTTTCTTTAGAAAAAGGTGACATTAAATCCTTTTTGAAAGAAGAAACAAATAAAGAAGTTATCAGTTATGATTTATATTTATATCCTATAAATAGCGCGTATACTTGGGGCAAGAATGATGAATTTATAACTGGCCAACACTTAGATGATCTTCAATGTGCCTATAATTGTTTAATGGGCTTTGTGAATAATTTTAAATCAGATAATATAAATGTTTATTGTTGTTTTGACAATGAAGAAATAGGCTCAAGCACAAGACAGGGTGCTGATTCTGATTTCTTGTTTAATAATTTAAATAGAATATGTAATAGCTTAAATATTGACTATTATCGTTTGTTGGCTAATGGTTATATGTTGTCTTGTGATAATGCCCATGGTTTACATCCAAATCATGCCGAAAAATATGATAGTACTAATAGAACTTATATTAATAAGGGCATTGTTTTAAAACATGAAACAAGATCTTATACTAGCGATGGCTTAAGTATGGGATTATTTACAAATCTACTTGATGAAAATAATATTCCTTATCAATTCTTTGCGAATAAATCAGATTCTAGAGGTGGCAGTACCCTAGGAAATATTTCTAATAATCATAGTTCTTTATTATCGCTTGATATTGGCTTGCCTCAACTTGCGATGCATTCTTGTGTTGAAACAGCTGGTAATATAGATAATGAATATATGATTAAGGCTATAAAAGCTTTCTATAGCACTCATCTAAATTGACACTCCTCTCATCTAAAGATAAGAGGATTCTTGTTTCATCGAGTCTTG
>CAVEWG010000104.1:0-5997 GCA_963619285.1 Oscillospiraceae bacterium
AACAAATCAAAGCGCTTACATTGTATAATTACGCTAAGACTTAATTTAACGAAAGCTAACTATATAAAAGTCAATAGAAATTGATGAAAAAGTTTGAAAATAATTTCTTTACTTATAAATAGTAAGCATATGTACATTTGTTCTTTGAAATTGTGAATATAGGCATGACGAAAACAACTTCTTAAGAAGGAACAATTTAAAAAAATAATTATTGTTTAGTTGTTTAATGTAACAATGCTGGATCAAATTGCGTGTTTGTACTTAGAAGATAATAGATTACTCTTAAAAGTTTTCTAACACAATGTCCTTGTGCACATCGATGCCCTTTACCCTGTGATATCTTTAATCTGTAAAAATTATTAAATACTGGATTACATTGGATAACAGGCGTAATTATTTGGTATAGCGTCTTTCTAAGGTATTTGCAGCCTTTCTTAGTAATCGTAGTATGTTGTGCAGCGAATTGACTCGATTCATGAACATATGGTGCAACTCCTGCGTATTTGATTATTTGAGAAGGTTTGGTGTAGTTGTGTATATCTCCAAGCTCAGCTAAAATAGAGGTACCAGAGAAATGAGAAATTCCTGGAATACTGAGTATAGGAGAGTTGTTTTGGATTGAGAACTCTTCTATTTTTTTATCTATCTCAGCTATTTGCTTGTTTATTAATTCAATTTGATCAATTAAATGTTTGATTTGAATCACTTCGGAAGTAGAAGGGAATCCAATGGATTTCTTAGCTGCTTCTTTAAGCTTTTTGGCAGTAAGAGAGATTTGCCTTCCTTTACCAGTTTTGAAACATTTGTCTAGAGTGCGAACATCTGTTGATGCGATTACATCTGCGCTACCAAATTGTTTTAAGACATTCATATATACAGTTCCGTATTTTGATTTAAATAAACTGTTATATTCAGGAAACACTATATCAATACACTTTTGTAATCTATTTGTATATTGATTTAGTTCTTCTTTAAGATTGTGATGTTCTCTAGTCAAAAGCCTTTGTTCGTATAAATCGAATCTATCAAGTTTACTGATACGATAAGATTTCTTACGTTGATTAGAAGCTAAAACATCACAGATGGTTAGAGTGTCAAGTTTGTCGTTCTTGGTGATCCCACCTTGCATCCTACGAGTAAGATCTGTACTTATAGGATTAATTAAAGCTACTTTATATTCTTTATCTAAAAGAAACTTTAATAAAGCAAAATGATAATGTCCTGTATCTTCCATACCAATAAAAACATCTTTTAAAGGTAATTTCTTAATAGAAGATAGCAGTACTTCGAAGCCTTCTTTACTGTTGTCAAAGAAATTAGGCTCAACTATAATTTCGCCTGTTTCTTTTTCAACCACACAGAAAGAGTGTTTGAGCTTACCGATGTCGATACCGACTAAATACATAAAAATACATCCTTTCTAAAATATATGTGATGTGTTTATCACCACACCACTTAATCCACAAAACCTGGTGCAAAATACGAATTCAAAGACTCATCTAACTAATCATTATTCTGGAATAAGGGGTGGTAAGATCCTTTCGGAAGTAGTCAAAGCCACAAGGAGAAATACAAATCCACATTCACATATTTCAATAATACAAGTACACTACGCCGTTATCAATTACGGTTAATAAATTGATAGAAAGGAAGTGTATATTGTCTGACTGTTTTATGAGTCAATAACAATATACCAGGAAATAACTATGGGCGAGGTGGCGTTTAATAACGAACAGTTTAAAAAAGTTGTGAACATTATTGAGTCTGCTAAAGAGCGAGCATACCAAAAAGTGAATGAAGAATTAATTTTAATGTATAAAGATGTGGGTGAATATATTAGTAAACAGTCAAAAGAAGCTGATTACGGTGATGCGTTTGTGCAGAAACTGGCTGATTTTTTTGCAAAAAATTATCCAGACTTGAAAGGATTTAATCGACGCGGTCTATATAGAATGAAACAATTTTATGAACTTTATAAGGATAATGAAAAAGTGTCACCACTGGTGACGCAATTGAGCTGAACAAATCATCTCAAAATTATGTCTGCATGCAAAAGTATGGATGAACGTATTTTTTATATGAATATGTGCATTAAAGAACGTCTTTCAAAACGAGAATTAGAACGCCAGATTGATAGCGGATATTATGAAAGATATATGCTGTCGCAAAAGCCGCTTACACCTGCTATCGAAGAATCCAAGAAAGCAACAGGAAACATCTTCTTGGACAATTATGTACTTGATTTTTTAAGCCTTCCAGATGAGGTTTCAGAACGCGATTTGCAAAAATCTATCATACAAAATCTTAAAAATTTTATACTTGAGATTGGTAAAGATTTTACCTTTATCGGTGAAGAATATCGTGTACAGGTTGGTAATCATGATTATTATATAGACTTGCTCTTTTACCATAGAGGTCTTTCTTGCCTTGTTGCGTTTGAATTGAAAATAGGAGAATTCAAACCAGAGTATGTTGGCAAGATGAATATCTACCTTGAAGCGCTTGACAAAGAGGTAAAGAAGGGCAATGAAAATCCAAGTGTTGGTGTCATACTTTGTGCAAGCAAGGATGATGAAGTTGTAGAATTTGCTCTTAGTCGAAGTTTATCTCCGACAATGGTTTCCGAATATAATTTGAAATTGATTGATAAAAAGCTCTTACAGAGAAAACTGAAAGAATATATTGAATTGGCAGGAACAGCTTCTGATATAAAATGAGGATATGTTACCTTAAGCTGGTAAAAACGATTTATCATATAAAACTATGAATATTTCAATTTAAGAATGTATTTTTAAAGGCAATAAATTTGGTTTTAAGTCATAGGCGTAAGTATCCATCCTAATATAGCTTGTTATTTTGTTATCGTTATGTTTTTTGCGTTTATTAAAACGTATAAGTTAAAATAAAACTATCGTTAATCAAATTAATTAGCGCGTATAAAAAAGGTGTAGTGAATCTATTTGAAAATAGCCACAAAAAAGCCACTGCACATAACTTAAAGCCATCAAGTTTGGCCAACTTGTAGCTTAAATATTTAAAGGGGCCTAGAAAGAAATTATTATCTAACTTAATTAGATAATACGGGAAAAAATGGAAAAACAAATTAAGAGAAATGATATCTATAATGGAAAGATTATTCATGTAGTATGTGATGATGTGAAATTAGATGATGGAACAACTTCTAAAAGAGAAGTAGTTTATCATAATGGCGGTGTATGTATCGCTTTAAAAGACAAAGATGGTAAATTTTTTATGGTTAAACAATTTAGATATGCCCTAGACACAGACATGATTGAGTTCTGTGCCGGTAAGATTGAAAAAGGTGAAAATCCAGATGATGCCATTTTAAGAGAATGTCAAGAAGAACTAGGATATGAGGCTATCAATGTTAGAAAGTTTGGTTATGTAGTTCCAACATGTGGTTATTGTTCAGAAAAGATTTATCTATATTATGGTGAAGTAGGACAAGAAGTTGGTACTCATTTTGATTCCGATGAGCGTATTTCATCTCTTAAGTATTCAGCTGATGAAATAAAGAAAATGATTAGTGATGGTGCTATCAATGATGGCAAAACCATCGCTCTTATGATGCATATGGAGATGAATCATTTAAATGACTAGTCTTGATCAATTTTTATATGATTTATCACGTACTGATAAAGAAGATATAAAAGCTTATCTAGAGAGTTTTTTTGCGCCTGGTAAGTTTGATCAATATTTAATTGATGAAAGATGTTCAAATGAAGATAGTAAGGCTATTGAAAAGATGTTTCAAGAAGGAGATGTTCTTGAAAAAGCTAGTTCTATCTTAAATAAGAATCCGTTTTGTCTAGAAGCTTTCTATGTTTTCTATAAGCTAGAAGAAGACGCTCCTTTGTATTATTATTTTGAATCTATCGCAAGTAGAAATGATGAATATGAAAACTTTTCTGATTATCATAAGTTTGTGTATGAATCAATCATGACTTGTTTTGTGAATTTTTTAAGTGATATCGGTAATGTTACTTCAGCCATTAATAATCTAAAGATAATGATGTCAAAAAGTGACTTCCTATATAAAAACAATTTATTTAGACTATGCTATCTATATGCCATGGTTGAAAATCTAGATGATTACTATAAATTGTATTTAGATACAGGTTTTAAAGATGCGGTATCTTATATCTTACTTATTGTGGTTTGTTTAAAACACAATGATAAGGTTAAGGCTAAAGAAGTATATTCAGAGTTCTTAAGTACTTATAAGTATGGTGAGTATATAGACCATATATGGGACTTGGAAGACAATAATGAAGATGAAGCTTTAGAGATTAAGTTGGCTCTTAAGGTTTGTTACGATGATTTGTTGGCTATTCCTTATTTCTATGCGTGGTGTTCAGATAATAAGGAAAAGCTTATTGAGTCTTAATTTAGCACTTGATTAATTTTCTATTGGCTTTTTATGTTTTATAATAGGGCCATGGAAGTAGATATTAAAAAAATAAAAGGTTTAAAGCAAGAGTTTAGTAAAATCGATTCTAAAGAAGAAGAGTCTTTATATATAACGGAAAATGGCAGTATTAAGTATGTTTTGTTACCTGTACAAACATATGATAGTCTAAATAAAGAAGAGGAAGGCCCTTCAGCTACAATCAAGATTTTAAATCCTATGAATCCTAATTTATCATATGAAGAATATGAGGAAGTTAGAAGACAAGTACTTGAAGTTTTAGATAAGACTTTTAAACCTAAACCGGAGAAATTAAATTAAATGAAAAAAGGTTCTTTTATTGTGTTTGAGGGACCAGATGGTTCTGGAAAAACAACTGTATGTGATATTGTTTGTCAAAAATTAAAAGACAAGGGTTTTGATATTGTTCATACTAGAGAGCCTGGTGGTATAGATATCGCTGAACAAATTAGAGCCGTTATTCTAGATCCAAAAAATACAGCGATGGATGCTAGAACTGAAGCTTTATTATATGCGGCTAGTAGAAGGCAACACTTAGTTGAAAAAGTATTGCCCGCAATTAATGATGGAAAGATTGTTATTTGTGAACGCTTTGTTTATTCTTCTCTAGCTTATCAAGGTAAGGCTAGAGGCATAGGATATGAAGGCGTTAAGGCCATCAATGATTTTGCGATTGAGGGTTGTAAACCAGATATTACTATTTATCTAGACGTAGATGAACAAACTGGTCAATCAAGAATTAATGACCGTGGTAATAAAGATAGATTAGATGCCGAGTCTATTAGTTTCCATCATTTAGTTAATGAAGGCTATAAAGAAATCATTTCGCTTTATAAAGATAATGTGAAGATTGTTGACGCTACTAAGGATATTAATACAGTAGTAGATAATAGTTTGGCTATTATCTTGGATTATATTAATGGTTAAAGATATTTTAAAGGCTAAGGAACCTATTGTTTACTTAAGCCTTTTAAATGATTTAAGAAATAATCATTTGGCTAATTGTTACTTACTTTATGGTGATGTTAATCCTTTAAAGAAGGAAACGGCTTTTTTGTTGGCTCAAAGTATAATTGAAAATAAAAATGATTACGCATGTGAGACTTGTAATACTTGTTCACGTATTAAAGAAAACAAGTATTTTGATGTTATCTATATTGATGGCTATAAAGAGACTATCAAAAAAGAGACAATTGAATACATGATGTCTGAGTTTTCTAGAACCTCACTTGAGGGAAGTAAGAAAGTATATATTGTAGATAATATTAATAATGCCTCAATTAAGGTTGATAATATGCTTCTGAAGTTCATGGAAGAAAATAGTAGTAATGATACTTATGGTATTTTTATCAGCGATGATGTTGATTCTTTACTTGATACGATTATTTCTAGATGTGAGAAGATTCCTTTTTTAACGCGTGACTTTTCTTTTTTAATTAAAGAATATCAAGACAAGGGCTTTGATATACAAGATAGTTACATCTTAAGTAATATCAAACATGATACAAGTGATATTGATTTAAATGATGAGGCTTATTTATGTGCTA
>CAVEWG010000105.1:0-5980 GCA_963619285.1 Oscillospiraceae bacterium
GTCTTTATTCGACATATTATTGTCCTAGGGGTTTTATATGTGACTATACTAATTTGGAATTATTAAAAGAAATAATTTCCAATCTAAAAACCTATGTAAAGAAACATAATGGACTATATTTTAAGATAAACCCTGATATCATCATCGCTAAACTTGATGATGAAGCCAATCGTAAAGAAACATATGATTCAATTAAATTAATTGATTTCTTTAAAGAAAACGGTGGAAACTTTAGAGGCTTCACAACTAAATTTGTAGAAAGTTCAGCTCCTAGATTCACCTTTAGAGTAGATGTAGACAAGAATGAAGAAGATATCTTTAATGCCTTACACAATACTACTAAAAAGATATTAAAAGATAAAAACCCATATGAAGTGGAAATTACCAAAAACGATACAAACGCTTTAGAAGATTTCTATGATGTCATGAAACAAACTTCTATTAGAAAGAAGATGTTTATTGAATCATTTGATTATTTTAAAAACTTCTATGAGCTTTTACATAATAAAAATGAAGCTGACATCTATGTCGCAAGTATTAATACTAATAGACTAAAAGAAATCTTTAAAGAAAAACTAGCTTCAGTAGATAAAGAAATTGAAGAAGTAAACAAAAGGCCTGATGGTCAAAAGAAAGTTAATAAATTAAAAGATTTAGACCAAAAAAGAAATAAAGTATTAAAACTTAAAAAAGAAGTAGATGATTTAAAACAAGAAAGAATTGTCTTATCTTCGATTATTACTGCTAAATTTTCTGATAAAGTTTGGACAATACATGGTGGTAATTCTGATGAATTGTTATTCTTGAATGTTAATTATCTTCTTTATTATCACATTCTATTAGACAGTAAGAAACAAGGCTATAAACAAGTAGACTTCTATGGATCTGAAGGTAAAGTTGATCCAAGTAGTCAAATATATGGCATCTACTTATTTAAACTAAGATTTGGCGGCGACTTTGATGAGTTCATTGGCGAGTTTGACTTTGTGGTTAGACCTCTTGCCAACAACATAATTTCTTCTTTACTTAAGGTTAGAAGAAGAATACTATATAAAAAGTCTCTTAAGGGTATTAAATAATGATTCAAGAAATTAAAAAAGAAGAATTTAATAATCTAAGCAAAACATTTGACGATGTTACTTTTTATCAAACAAGTAATTGGGCAGATTTAAAAGCTTATACTGGCTGGAAGCCACTATTTATCAAATATGATGATAAGGCTGCCGCTTTAATCCTTCTTAAAAAAATGCCTTTATTAAATAGCTATATGGCCTATAGTCCTAGAGGCTACTTAATAGACTATACAAATAAAGAAGTATTAGAAGAATTTAATAAAGAACTAATTCCTTTCTTAAAGAAAAAGAAAGTATTTGAACTAATAATCGATCCATATGTCTTATTGAATCAAAGAGATATTGATGGCAATATAGTTGAAAATAGTTTTGATAACACAAGTATCGTAAATAATCTAATTAAGATAGGCTATAGGCACACGGGCTTTAATCTATATTATGAAAACTTACAACCTCGTTTCTTATTTAGATTAAATATCAAAGATAAATCAATTGATGAAATAATCAATGGTTTTAAAAAAGAAGCTAAAAGAAGAGCTAATAAAAAAGATTTCTTTGGCATAAATGTAAGAGAACTTAAAGAAGATGAAATAGAAGTATTTAAAGATTTAATGAATAAGACTTCTATTAGAAAAGGTTTTATCGATAGGCCTTTAGGCTACTATAAACAAATGTATTCAGCTTTAAATAAAGATGGAATATTAAGATATATGGTAGCGGAAATAGATATTAATAAGTGTAGAGAAAACGCCAATAAAGAAATAGAAAAAATACAAGCTAGAGTAGATAAGTTAATGGCTCATCCTGAATCTAATGCCGGTAGAATCAAAGAAGAAAATGTAACAATTAACTCTAATAAAAAGGTCCTTGATCAATTAGATATTCTAGAAAAAGAAAAAGGTAAAAAGATAGTTCCATTATCTGTTGTATGTTTATTAACTTATGGTAAAGAAGCTATCATGTTACTAGCGGGTAATGATGAAGACTATCTTCAACATTTCAATACTTCTAATATCATTGTTGCTGAACTTATTAAACTTTGCAAAAAAGAAGGTTACAGCTACTATAATTTCTATGGCATCACTGGCAATTTTGATCCAAAGAGTGAATCATATGGCCTATATACTTATAAGAAACAATATGGTGGCGAAGTTGTAGAACTTATTGGCCAGTTTGAATATACTATTAATACACCAATTAAAAAGCTTTATGATATGATGTTAAAGGCATATAAGCTAACTAAAAAACAATAGGGCATAAGCCCTAATGCCGACATAGCTTAGTTGGTAGAGCAACGCACTCGTAACGCGTAGGTCGTAGGTTCAAGTCCTATTGTCGGCACCATTATTATGATTAAGCCCTAACAAGGGCTTTTTTAATAATCATGACCTTATTTGTGACCTTATTTAAAATCAGTAGTATCTCTTTGGATAAATTCACAATCAATTATCTTTTTATTAGAGACACTTTCTCCATTTAATACTTTAATCAAATTATCAACAGCCATAGAAGAAAGAATTTCAATCTTAGAATCAATTGAGCTAAGTTCCTTTAATGAAGCTAAGCATAAATCAGAATTGTTGTAACCAACTATATCAACTTTATCAGCTATTCCCTTTTTATAAGCGTATTTTAAAGCACCTAGAGCCATTGCATCATCAGATGCTACTACGCCATCAAATTTAATATTTTTTTCTTCTAATATTTGAATAGTCTTTTCTATTGAATTAGGCAAAAATATCTTGTTTTCTTCTTTAACCTTTATTCCATTATCAACAAGGGCTTTTTCATAACCCTGCATCTTCTTTTTTAAACTATAAGAATAAGAATCATATAAAAAGATAATGTTTTTCTTTTTAGATTTAATCATCTTGCTTGTAACATCATATACAGCCTTTTTATTGTCGGTTAATACACAATAGATGTTTGGATATTGAATATAACCATTGATTAAAATAACTGGCATTTTATCAGCTGCTTCTTTTAAGTATTCAATATCCTTATTACCATGATCTTTTACATAATTAGAACCTACAAGTATTAAGGCATCAATCCTTCTTTCAATTAAAGAATGTACGCAATTGACTTTACACTCGAAATCATAACCACTACACATTAATATGCAATCATAGCCATATTCTCTTAATTGCTTTTCCAAATAAGAAACACCTTTAGCCATATATCTATCATCAATATCTGGACACATAATACCAACTACTTTAGTTGAATTAAGATTTAAACTACGCGCAAAAACATTAGGTTTATAGTCATATGTTTCCATGACTTTATTAACCCTTTCTTTAGTTTTAAGAGATACCTTATCGCTATTATTTAAGACTCTTGAAACGGTAGCGATAGATACTTTTGATAGTTTTGCGATATCGTATATGTTCATAATTTTGTAAGTAGTTACACTTATATAAATAAAATAACATATTTTTTGATAAAATGGCTAGATTGTTGAAATAAAATGTGCTAAATTATAGTTGAAATGTAAGTACTTACATAAAGGAGATTTGATGAAGCGTTTTATTAGAATTAATTCCCTTGATGATGTTGGCGTTGCTTTGTCCCCTCTTAAAAAAGGAGAAGAGCTAAATATTGATGGAATAGATGTAACATTACTTGAAGATATTCCTCAAGGCCATAAGTTTTCTTTAAGAGATATCAAAGAAAATGAAGAAGTAATGAAGTATGGCTACCCTATCGGTTATGCTAAATGCGATATTAAAAAAGGAAGTCATGTTCATATTCACAATATTAAGACTACTTTAGGTGATTTACTTGAATATAAATATAATCCTAACTTTAAGGAATTAAAAGAAAGCGAAAAAAGAACTTTTAAAGGCTATGTTAGGCAAGACGGCTCAGTTGGCGTAAGAAATGAAATATGGATTATTCCTACTGTCGGTTGTATGAACTCAGTGGCAAGCGAAATTGAGAAGCAAGCTCAAGCACATATTAAAGGCAATGTAGAAGCTATATATGCCTTTAGACATCCATATGGTTGTTCACAAATGGGCGATGACCAAGAAAATACCCGTAAAATACTTGCCGATTTAACAAATCATCCAAATGCTGGTGGTGTATTAGTATTAGGGCTGGGTTGTGAGAATTCTAATATCGATGTCTTAAAACCTTATATCAAGAATAACGATAGCAATAGAATCAAATATCTAGTAGCTCAAAAATGTGAAGATGAAGTAGACGAAGCACTTAAATTGATTAAGGAACTAGTTGATATATGCGCAAAAGACAAAAGAGAAGATGTAGACGCAAGTAAGCTTGTGATCGGCATGAAGTGTGGTGGCTCGGATGGCTTATCAGGCATAAGTGCTAACCCTACCGTTGGTGGTTTCTCTGATTTATTGATTTCTAAAGGCGGTACAACTATTCTTACCGAAGTTCCTGAAATGTTTGGTGCTGAAACAATCTTAATGAATAGATGTGTTAATAAAGAAGTGTTTGATAAAACAGTAAAACTAATTAATGATTTCAAAGATTACTTTAAGTCTCATAATCAAACAATATATGAAAACCCTTCTCCTGGTAATAAGGAAGGCGGTATTTCAACACTAGAAGATAAGTCGCTTGGCTGTACCCAAAAATCAGGAAGTGCTAAGGTTAGCGATGTATTGGAGTATGGTCAAAGAGTTAAGACAAATGGTTTAAATCTATTAAGTGCTCCTGGTAATGATTTAGTTGCCGCAACAGCTTTAGCTTCTAGTGGTTGTCAAATAGTATTATTTACAACAGGTAGAGGAACACCATTCGCTTCCCCTGTTCCAACAATTAAGATTTCAAGTAACACTACTTTATTCAACAACAAGAATAAATGGATTGATTTCAATTGTGGAAAGCTTGTTGAAGGCACTTCACTTGCTGAATTATCGAACGAATTATTTGATTATGTAATTAAAGTTGCGAGTGGTGAAAAGACAAAGAGTGAAGCAGCTAATTATCATGATTTAGCTATATTTAAAAAAGGTGTAACACTATAGGAGGATATATGGATACATTAAGTTACAAAACATTAGAAAAAATCGGTTATGATGGTTATCTTTTAAAAGATGCACCAGAAAGAGTATTACAATTTGGTGAAGGAAATTTCCTAAGAGCTTTCGTTGATTACTTCATTGATATGATGAATGAAAAAGCTGGCTTTAATTCTAAAGTAGTATTAGTTCAACCTATTGCCAATAAAGAAGGTGGCTTTAAGTTAAATGAAGTAATTAATAGCCAAGACGGCTTATATGATTTATATTTAAGAGGCTTTCAAGATGGTAAGAAAGTAAATGACAAACGTGTTATTTCCTGTGTTAGTCGTTGTTTAAATGTATATTCAGACTATCAAGCAGTAATGGATTGTGCAAGTAACCCTGATTTACGTTTTATTGTATGTAATACAACTGAAGCCGGTATCGCTTATGATGAATCTTGTAAATATGAAGATTGTCCAGCAAGTACTTATCCTGCAAAACTAACAAAGTTTATGCATGAACGTTTCTTAAAATTTGGTAATCAAAAAGGAAAAGGGTTTATTATTCTTGCGTGTGAACTAATTGATGACAACGGCAAGAAACTAGAAGAATATGTTTTAAAATACGCTAGTGATTGGAACCTAGGCGAAGAATTCATTAATTGGATTAAAGAAGAAAATATCTTCTGTTCAACACTTGTAGATAGAATCGTTACAGGTTATCCAAGAAATGAAGCTGAACAAATCAACAATGAAAATGGCTATATTGATAATATTATAGATACAGGCGAAATCTTTGGCTTCTGGGTTATTGAAGGTCCTCAATCTATTAAAGATGAATTCCCTTGTGATAAAGCTGATTTACCAATTCTGATTTGTGATGATCATAAACCTTATAAACAAAGAAAAGTACGTATCTTAAATGGTG
>CAVEWG010000106.1:0-5960 GCA_963619285.1 Oscillospiraceae bacterium
GGAAATAAGTTATGTTTAAAGATTTTCCAGAAGAGATGCAAAGAATATACGATATAATTGAACCATATTTCAATGGTGGTTCATTAAGAGATGATGCTCCAGAGGAAATTAAAAAGTTACATAGACAACTATGTGAAATGGCGTTGAAACTAGGTCAATAACAAGCTATTAAAAAACCATTCAAGTCAGTAACAAGACTAAAATGGTTTTTTATATTCTTAAGCCACCTTATTTTTAAGATGTTTTACTTTTTGTAGTAATTAATTAAGCAGCCTTCTTTTAGTATTTGTTTTTCATCACTTGTTAATTGACCATAAGATAAATTGATTTTGTTGATATTATTGCCATCTACTACATAGGCAACAACATCTTTATCTTCATCAATTGAATTAATCACATCTTTGCATAATACCCAAGTATCTGCTTTTAATAAATCTTGATTGCTAGTAATAAAAGGAATCATGCCCCAATTTATACAATTAGATCTATATCTTTTTGTTGCGTATTCTAACGCAAAATTAGAAACACCGCCCAATACTCTTTGGCAACTTGCAGCTTGTTCTCTTGCAGAACCATCACCTGGCTTATTTGCGTAGATAGATGAACCAATATTCATATCTTCTGAATATTCAATATTGTGCTGTTTTAATATATTTAAAACATCCTTTACTTCCTTACTATCTATGGTAAGTGAATGAACTTCTTTTGCTTTTTTCACATAATCTGGATCTCTTCTAGATAAAGTAAATTCGGCAAGTCTTAAGGGATTAGATCTATATACGGAAGTCTCACCTGAAGGAATAAGCTCATCAGTTGTAGTAACTGAATCATCTATATGACTGACAATTTTTATCAATAAATCTTTTGAAAGCTTTGGTTGACTTGGCCAGTCTTTGATATTTGGACCGAAATGCAGCTTGTAATCAGGTTCAGCTTTACCATAACCGTTATAAACCCTCTTCTTGTAAATGGAAGAATCAAAGTCGCATACGTATTCTTTTTCTTCTTCTGTTACCACATTACTTGCAGCTGTTAAAATCCCTTTATTAATTGAAGTGGCCGCAATACTTCTAGCGTCCATCAAAGACACGGAAGCCATTTGTCCTTCGTTTGGTTTACTTCCTTCTCTATTAGGAAAGTTTCTTGTGGTATGTCTTATTGATAATTCACCATTGGCTGGTGTATCGCCTGCTCCAAAACAAGGCCCGCAAAATGCTTCTCTAAATATAGCACCTGTCAAAACAATATCAGCTATAGTTCCTTCTTTAGCCAAGGCTTTATATACTGGCATAGAATCAGGATAAATAGATAATCTAAATTCTCCATCACCAATACTACCATCTTTTAAAATATCTCTGGCTGCACAGATATTTCCATAAGTACCACCAGAACAGCCCGCAATGATTGCTTGATCGACGTGAATATCACCATTCTCATCAATCTTATCAAGCAAATTCAATTTATTTGTTAATTGTTCATTTGCCTTATCTTGAGCTTGCTTTAAATATTTATATGGATCTTTCTTTAATTCGTTAATTGGCAAAGCTAAACTAGGATGCATTGGTAAGGCAATCATACATTCTATTTCATCTAAATTTAAATCAATGCATCTATCGTAATAAGCACCATTCTTAGCGCTTAACTTATAGTAATCATTTTCTCTATTATGTTTTTGATAGTACTCTTTAGTCTTATCATCTGTTTCCCAAATAGTGCTAAGACATGTAGTTTCAGTACTCATGACATCAATTGCATTTCTTGTTTCCTGTGAAAGATTACCAATGCCTGGACCTACAAATTCCATCACTCTATTTTTAACAAAGCCATCACAATATGTTTCTTTACAAATGGAAAGTGCAACATCATGAGGACCAACACCTGGTTTTAATTTACCATGTACATAGACCAAAACCACTTCTGGTCTTTTAATATCATAGGTTTTATTTAGGAGTTGTTTGGCTATTTCGCCTCCTCCTTCCCCTATTGCCAAGGTGCCTAAGGCGCCATATCTTGTATGAGAATCAGAACCCAGAATCATGCCGCCACATTTAGTCATCATTTCTCTATTGTAAGAATGTATTACTGCCATGTTAGGTGGTACATAAATACCACCATATTTATGGGCACAACTTAGAGCGAACATATGATCATCTTCATTGATTGTCCCTCCTACTGCACATAAGGTATTATGACAATTGGTTAACACATAGGGAACAGGAAACTCCTTTAAACCAGAAGCTCGTGCTGTTTGAATAACTCCAACATAAGTTATATCGTGACTTGTTAAAGAATCAAACTTAATATGTAAGATATCTTTATCAGTATGATTATCATGTTTATCTAATATTTGATAAGCTAAAGTCTTTTTTCTTCCTTCTTCCTTATCTAAAAGAGAATCTTTTACATATTTACCATCAAGATAAAAAACACCACTATCTATTTTCTTCATAAATAACCCTGCATACTTCCTTTGTGAAATCACTGCATGTGCCATCGCCACCAATATCGACAGTAGTATGCTTTCCTTCTTTTATAACTTTATATAAAGCTTGTTTTAATATATCAGCTTTTTCTTTTAAGCCATTATCATTAAGTAGCATCACAAACGATAATAACAAAGCTGTTGGATTAGCTAGATCTTTACCAGCGATATCTGGAGCTGAACCATGTACAGCTTCATATATTTTGACATCTTTACCAATATTAACGCTTGGTGCGAAGCCTAGCCCACCAACCAGTCCTGCGCATAAATCAGAAATAATATCACCATATAAATTAGAGGCAACCAGTACATCAAACTTGCTTGGATCACTTACCAGTTTCATACATAGGGCATCAATAATTACGCTATCACTTTCAATGTTTGGATAGTCTTTGGCTACTTCATTGAAAGTATTTAGAAATAAGCCATCTGTTAATTTCATGATATTGGCCTTATGTACGCAAGTTACTTTCTTTTTATTATTCTTAAGCGCATAATCAAACGCAAAACGGATAATTCGTTCACTCGCTTGTTTTGTGATGATTTTTATACCATGAGCAGTATCATTATCGTACATATATTCAACGCCTTTATATAGATCTTCACTGTTTTCTCTGACAATTGTTAAATCAACATTTTCATATCTACTTTTAACACCATCTATTGAAGATAAAGGCCTTAAGTTTGCATATAAATTAAAGTGTTGTCTTAATTGTACATTAATAGAACGAAAGCCTTTACCAATTGGGGTGGCGGTTGGCCCTTTTAAACACAATTGATTTTCTTTTATTGAATCAAGCAAGCCATCTTCAAATAGCTTTCCACTTTCTTCAAAGTAGTCAGCTCCTGCTTTATATTCTATAAATTCAATTTCAGTATCTAAGGCTTTAGATACTTCAAGTACACTTTTAGATACTTCTTTGCCTATGCCATCGCCTGGCACTAATACAACTTTCATAAAAATTTACCTCTTGCATATATTCTATACCTTTTTACTTATTTCTCTTTTTGATTATAATAAAAGCTATATTATTTAAGGGGGAATAGACATGATATATCCTGATGTGGCAGACCTTACTAAACAAGATTTACAAGCACTATGTGACGAATATCGTAAAAACAATTTCATTAATCCAGAAATATCAGAAAAGCTTGGTGTTAAAAGAGGACTTAGAAATCCTGATGGAACTGGTGTTTTAGCTGGCCTTACTAATGTGTGCGATGTTGTTGGCTACAAGAAAGAAAATGATAAAGTTATTCCCATTGATGGAAAGCTAATATATAGAGGAATCGATTTAGAAGATATCGTCAATGAAGCAATTAAGAGTCAAAGATTTTTATTTGAAGAAGTTGTTTGGCTATTGCTATTTGGAACATTGCCAAATCAAGAAACACTAGATCATTTTCACAATATTCTAGAAAGTCATAGGGAACTTCCTGATGGCTTTGCTGAAACAATGATTATGGCTGCCCCTTCCCCAAATCTTATGAATAAGATGGCAAGAAGTGTATTGGCAATGTATTCATATGATGAAGAAGCCGAAGATACTTCTTTAGAAAATATCATTAAACAATCAATAAATTTGATTGCGGAACTTCCTACAATGATGGTATATGCCTATCAAACCAAGAAACATGCCTTTGATCATGAATCACTTTATTTCCATTATCCAAAAGCTGGTTTATCAAGTGCTGAAAATATTTTAGCAATGTATAGACAAGATCAACAATATACAGCTGAAGAAGCTCATCTATTAGATCTTTGCATGGTAGTGCATGCCGACCATGGTGGTGGCAATAACTCAGCTTTTTCAACAAGAGTTTTATCATCTACTGGTACCGATACTTATTCTGCTATTGCGGCAGGTATTTTATCTTTAAAGGGTCCAAAACATGGTGGTGCTAATTTACTTGTTATGAAACAATTAGATGAAATATTGGCTAACGTAAAAGATGTAAATGATGATAAAGAAATGATGGCTTTCTTAAAAAGGATCATTGATAAAGAAGTATGTGATCATTCAGGGCTTATATATGGTATGGGACATGCAGTATATACATTAAGTGATCCTCGTGCACAAATATTAAAGAAACAATCTAAAAGCCTAGCGATTGAAAAAGGTTTTAAAAGAGAATATGACGCTTTATGTCAAATAGAAAAACTAGCTCCCGAAGCTTTTAGATTATACAAAGGATCGCAAAAAAGAGTATGCGCAAATGTCGACTTGTTCTCCGGCCTTGTATATAGAATGTTAGGATTGTCACCGGATTTATTTACACCAATATTTGCGATAAGTAGAGTTGCTGGTTGGTGCGCACATCGAATGGAAGAAGTTGAATTCGCTAATAGAATCATAAGACCTGCTTATAAGTATGTTGGTGAACAAAATAAAGAATACATTCCAATAGATAAGAGATAAACGAGTTGTTTAAAAACAATTCGTTTTTTATTGCGCTATTTCATAAAGATGATATACTAAATTTAATGATAAACGTTAAATGCTTAATGTTTTTCATTAAGGAGCTAATATGGATAACACATTAAACAAGATTCATAACTTTGGAAAAGTTTCGCACATTTTAGTAACAATATGTTTTGTGATTGCATGTATCATTGCGACATTTACTACCATATTTGGACTTTATTTGGTTCAATGTAAAGACATATCAATCGTCGCTGACAATGACATATCAATTAAAATTAAAGAAAATGGCAAAATTCTTAACTTTGATTTTGATGGCAATCTAGATAGGCTAGTAATAGATATTGGCAATATTAATTTAAAAGATTTTAAAGTAGTTAAAGAAAATGGTGATACTGTAATTGTATGTAAAACCGATAATAAAGAATTTACCTTAAAGGACTTTGGCCTTTTAACCTTGTATGCGGGTTTACAATCTACAGTTGAATGTATCTCTCTATTTATACTAAAAAAGATATGCAAACATATAAGAGATTGCGATAGCTTCTTTACTGATACACTAGTTAATTATATGTATAAATATATGTATTGTTTAATTCCGATGTTTATCTTATCTTTGTTTGTTTATTATTATGAGAATCAATTATCTATTCTATCAGTCTATCCAGACTATGGAATACTAGTTGAAATTGGCATTATATATATCGTTGCGACAATCTTTAAATATGGTGTTAAGTTACAAACAGAAAGTGATGAAACGCTATAATGGGCCATATCGTATTAAGACTAGATAGAGTGATGGCTGATAGAAAAATGTCTTTAAATGAATTATCAGAAAAAGTTGGAGTAGCTAATGTTAACCTATCTAAAATGAAAAATGGGCATATCAGCGCAATTAGGTTTTCAACACTTGAAGCCATATGTGATGCACTTAATTGTCAACCTGGTGATATTTTAGAATATGAGCAAGAATCGAGTAGGAGGAACTAAATAAAGGTTTCTCCTTTATTTTTGTTCCGACCTCTCACACCACCACATCGTGCCGTTCGGCAATG
>CAVEWG010000107.1:0-5872 GCA_963619285.1 Oscillospiraceae bacterium
AAAAATTAAATGAAATTGCAATAAATACTTACTATGATTATTTGAACTATATTTTGTCCCCATATATATTATACCTACTATTCACAGCACTATGCTAAAGCATAGGCTTTATCTAGCGGATTTTTTTATATATGGAGCATATTCAATGTTTAAAACATCTAATATATCAACAAAAACACCAATCTGTTCGTCATAATTGGCTTTTAATATTTTTATGTCTTTGTTCATTAAGTAAAGTTCCATAACAATTAAAATTATAACATTTGGCTATTTAACTATAGTTGATCCACCAATAAATTCTCTGATTATTGAATTATTAACGATTTTATCATCGTCTTCAATTGGATCAATAAACCTTAAGAAACTTAGCATTCTTTGGGCTTCAGCATATTCTGGTTCATCTCTTTGAATTTCTTTAAATAAGTCTTCAGCGTATTTCTTTAATACTGATAATTCATATATACAATTTGAATTAAAGAAGACGTCAGCTTGGCCATTATTTGGGAAGATGTTTTTTTCTTCACCATCTCTTACTTTAGGCCATTCTTGTAGAGCTTGTTTAATGCTTCTGCCTCTAAATTGATGGTCTCTTACAATTCTTCTTAGCATTCTAGCGTCAGTTGTTGGTATACGATTATGAGAATCGATGCCAACTGGTGTTAGAGGTGAAATATAAATTTTAAATTTTTCTTTTTCATCAATTCCTTCAGTTAGAATTGGATTTAAAGTATGAATGCCTTCGATTACTATTACTTCGTCTTTTGTGAGTTTAGTAATTCTATTACCAAATACTTTTTTATTGTTTATAAAATCATAGGTAGGTAAATCTACTTCTTCACCATTTAAAAGCTTTTTTAAATCGCTAATAAATAATTTAGTATCAACAGCTTTAATTGATTCTAAATCTAATTCACCATTTTCATCCCTTGGTTTTTCATCTTTTTCTACAAAGTAGTCATCTGTTCCAATATAAAGTGTTTTTAAACCTAGTACTTTTAATTGAACAATTAGTCTATTTGCGAAAGTTGTTTTGCCAGAACTACTAGGACCGCATATCAGGACAATATGAGCGTTTCTTTTCTTTATTTCATCAGCGATATTAGAAATTCTTTTTTCATGTAGTGCTTCTTGCATAAGAAAGACATCGTTTATTTGATTATTAACTATCTTTTTATTTAAGTCTGTACAATAATTGATTTCCATTAGTTTGCCCCAATGAGTGGCTTCTTTAAAAGCTTCATATAGAAGGGTTTGATCATCATAATCTGGTATTGTTAATGGATTACTTGGATGAGGATATCTTAATAGCACTGCTTTTTTGTAGTATCTTAATTCAAATAAGCTTAAGTAAGTTGTAGAAGGTACCATTAGACCATAGAAAATATCTATTTCATCATCCAATGAATATATTTCCACATCGCCAATATTGGTTATTGAGTTAAGTAGTTCATATGTATCGAATAGTTTGTGTTTTTTGGCTAGATCCATAGCCTTTTGTTTAGACATATATTCTTTTTTAATTGGAATGTCTAGGGCTACTAATTGTCTCATTCTATTTTCTATTTTCTTAACATCTTCTTTAGTGATATCGGTTTTAATATCGGTGTATAAGCCTTTATTTAAAGAATTATTAATTGATACTTTAACGTTTTTGCCAAGTACATCATGCACAGCTTTAATATATAAAAGTACTAGACTATTTTGATATATAAGCCAAGTGGCTTGATTTTTAATATCAAGAAATTCTAGCTTTGAATCATGATGTAACTGGTGGTTTAGACCACGATATTGATTATTTACTTTACATGCATATATTGGATAGTTGATGTTGGCTTTATAGCTTGTTAAGATTTTACGTACAGAAGTATTTTCTTCTACTTCTATTGAATCTAATTGTTCACGATTATAATAAATGTCTACTTTTAGCATATTGATACCTCTTTATTAATTTTATCAAAATATCAATATGATTTATTTGGCTAGATAGTTTATAGTGTACAAAAAGAAAAGCATCTAATGATGCTTATCTAAAATTCTTGAGTCTTGTATAAAGTTCAGATACAGGAAGTCCCATGATTGCGTAATAGTCGCCATCAATCTTTTTGATAAACTTAGAGCCAGTACCTTGTATTGCGTATCCTCCAGCTTTATCTAGTGGTTCTTTAGTTTTAATATATTCGTTTATTTCTTCATTTGTTAATTCATTGAAATAAACATCAGATACTACCGCAAAGGTATCTACCTTGTCTTTAGTCATGATAGTAACACCTGTAATAACGGTATGTTTCTTTCCTGATAATTCTTTCAACATTTCAAAAGCTTTATCATCAGTCTTTGGCTTACCTAATACTTTATTGCCAATTGTGACGATAGTGTCGGCACCAATTACTAAATCATCTTGATGCTTATCAAATACCGTTTTAGCTTTGCCAAATGATAGCTTCTTTATTTCTTCTTCTAGTTTGTTGTTTTCGTTAATTGTTTCTTCAAAGTCAGATACTATTACTTCAAAGGGATAATCTAATATTGATAATAGTTCTTTTCTTCTTGGTGATCCACTAGCCAATATCATATTCATTTTTTAAATACCTCGTGTATAAATAATTTAAGCCATTAGTTACCATATCGGCTTCATAGTATTCTATTTCTTTGATATCTTTTACAATGTCTTTACCAAAGCCACCACAGGCAACTATCTTTGGGTTTACTTTTAACTCACCTTTTAGTCCCGCCATTAAATAACGCAAAGAGCCAATATAACCTAAGTATAGGCCGACATTCATTGCGTCTTTTGTGTTATCAGCTAAGAAAGAAGTGGCTCTTTCAATCTTTAGTTCAGGTAATTTAGCAGCGTTACTATAAAGACTTGAGGCAACTTTGCCATATCCTGGGGCGATGATACAATGTTTAAATTCGCCATCTGCAGTTATGTGGTTTATGACAGTTGCGGTACCAATAGATATTACAAATAGTTCTGTTTTAAATTTGTCATAGGCATATGAAGACATCGCTAATAAATCAGACCCTAGTTCTTCTGGATTTGGGATATTTACTTTAAGACCTAGTGGTTTTAGAGGATCTAGAAAGATTGGCTCTTTGTTTAGAATTCTTCTTACACCATTTAATAATTCCTCCGATGACTTTGGTACAACAGAAGAAATAATACAGTCATCAAGTATGTTTTCGCTTAAGTTATTACGATACAAGAAATTTTTAATTAGGGCTCCATAGTCTTCTTGGCTTGCATCATAAATAGCAGAGTATAGTTTTTTATCTTCTTGAAAGATTGCTAGTTTCAAACTAGTATTTCCTAAATCAATTGTTAATAGCATGTTTATATTATACTTCCTTTAATGGGCAAAAATAAAAGTCTGTGTTTAACAGACTTAGCTTACAAAATGGTCCGGGCGAAGGGACTTGAACCCCCACGGTCACCCACTAGATCCTAAGTCTAGCGCGTCTGCCAATTTCGCCACGCCCGGAATGCCTTATTATGATACGATAGTTTTTTTTAAAAATCAACTATTTTCAGTATATAATTTTTTCAAACACGGAGTAAAGATAACGCGTTAAGTGCCATCTATGGGAACGTATTTGATGGACGAAGAGAAATCGCGGTGTTGTCTTGCGTTCATCGGAGGATTGTTATGAAACAAAAAAGTGTTCAAAAACTAGTTGTGATTGCGTTACTTATCGCATTAAATGTTGTTGTGTCTCGTCTTGTTTCAATTAAAGCACTTAATTTTAAGATTAGTGTTACTTTTATCACCATTGTGGTTGCGGCTTATTTATATGGCTACTTTGGAGCGATAATCGTGGCTTTTTTTGGCGATTTAGTTGGTTCTTTATTATTTCCAATTGGTCCATATAATCCTTTGTTGTCTTTAACAGCTGTTTTAAGTGGCGTTGTTTATGCATATTTCTTTAAGAAAGAAATGAGCAAGAAAAATATAGTATGTGCTTGTTTTATAAATAGGTTTGTAGTGAGCATGATTATTAATACGATTATTATTTCTTTAATGTATAACTTGTCGTTTAAGGCAACTTTGTTAACGCGTTTTTATCAAGCTATAGTAATGTTTATTGCGGAAGTAGTAGTGTTATTTATTTCTTCTAAATATATTGAAAGATTAAATCATGTTAAATAAAAAAGAAGCTATTGAATATATCGAAAAAAATAAATGGGAAGGTGTAAGTAGAATGAGTGAACTTATGGCTTGTTTTGATAATGTTCAAGATAAGTTGAAGATAGTTCATGTTGCAGGTAGTAATGGCAAGGGCTCTTTTTGTGCTATGACTTCTTCTATTTTGAAGTATGCGGGATATAAAGTTGGTGCTTTTATTTCGCCTCATTTAATAGAATATAATGAACGTTTTTTAATAAATGGTAAATGCATTAGTGATGATGATTTTATTAGACTTACTGATAAGGTTAAACAAGCTTGTGATAGTTTAGGATATCAGCCAAAGTTTTTTGAAATTTTAACTTGTATCGCTTTTCTATATTTCTATGAACAAAATTGCGATGTTGTAGCACTAGAAGTGGGGCTTGGCGGTAGACTTGATGCTACTAACGTGATTAAAAATAGTGTTTTATCAATTATTATGAATATTGGTTTAGAACATACCGCAATTCTTGGCGATACTTTGGAAAAGATTGCTTATGAAAAAGCAGGAATAATCAAAGAAAATGGTGATGTTTTAGTCTATGATCTAAAAGAAGTAATGCCGGTTTATGAAAAGGTGTGTAGTGATAGATGTGCAAGACTATATAAGAGTGATTTTTCTTTGATTAGAAAAAGTAATGATTTTGATTATAAAGAATATAAAGATATTAAGTTGTCTTTACTTGGAAATCATCAAATTAATAATGCGTGCGTAGTGCTTGATTGTATAGATATCTTAAACACTAAGGGTTTTAATATTTCTAAAAGTGCTGTATTAGAGGGCTTAAGAAATACTAATTGGGATGCAAGGGTGTCTGTGCTATCTAAAGAACCATTATTTATTGTGGATGGAGCTCACAATAGTCAATGTATTCAAGCTTTAGTTAGTTATTTAACTACTTTAAATAAAAAGGTTACTTTTATTCTTGGTATATTAGATGATAAGAACTATAAGGAGATGATTGATTATTTGTTGCCTTATGGAAAAAAGTTTATTTGTGTTAAGCCAGATACTTATCGTGCTTTGGATAATGAAATAATTTGTGACTATATTATTTCAAATGGCAAAAATGCGATATGTGTTGATGGTGTTTATAAGGCGATAAAACTTGCATTAGATGATGATGCAGTAGTGGCTTGCGGTTCTTTATATTTAAGTGGTGAGATTTATAAAAACTATAAGAAATATATTAGAAGAAAATATAAAGAGAAAGTCAACAGCTTAAGTAAAGAAGAAGTTAAACGATTATCTAGTGAAATTTGTGAGCGTATAAAGAATAGTCCTGAGTTTAAATGTGCTAAAAATATTATGATTTATAAAGCCAAGGGTAATGAAGTTGATTTGAGTCAACTTGAAAAAGAAGATAAGGTATTTAGCTATCCTGTTTGTTTAGATGATTATAAGATGAAGGCTGTTATTCCTTTTGATGGTAAGTTTTATAAGAATCAATATGATATTTTAGAGCCGGTTGGTAAAGAGATGAAAGATATCGACTTAATAATTTGCCCCTTGATTTGTTTTGATGAAGAACTAAATCGCATTGGCTATGGCAAAGGTTATTATGATCGTTTTTTAAGTGATAAGACTTGTTTAAAGGTTGGCGTTGCCTATGATTTTTGTAAGACGTATAAGATTTCTGGAGGGTGCTTTGACTTAAATCTAGATATTGTATATAGTGAAGTTGGTATCTATAAAAGAGTATAAT
>CAVEWG010000108.1:0-5838 GCA_963619285.1 Oscillospiraceae bacterium
AATAAATTGAGTCAATCGTCTAAATGTGTCTTTTTTTATGAGATTTAGACGATTGTGTGCTATAATTTAAGCATGATTAACCTAGAAATTATTGGCAGAAAAAGACAAATCGAACAATTACAAGAATGTCTAGAAGAAGACAGTGCTCAACTTGTGGTTGTATACGGTAGAAGAAGAGTTGGTAAGACTTATTTAATTAATAATTTTTTTAAAAATAAGTTTTCCTTTAAATTAACAGGCGCATATAAACAAAACAAAGCTACTCAATTAAGAAATTTTAAACTAGCCTATGAGGACGCCACTTCTACAACTATTGATTGTCCAAAAGATTGGATAGAGGCCTTTGAATTATTAAGAAAATATTTGCTTAATACTAAAAGTGATGAAAAACAAGTTGTTTTCATTGATGAAATGCCTTGGCTTGATAGTTACCGTTCTGGTTTTTTGCCTGCCTTTGAATGGTTTTGGAACGACTTTGGTTGCACACAAAGTAATTTAATCTTTATTGTTTGTGGGAGTGCTACATCTTGGATGGTGGATAATATCGATAAAAATAAAGGCGGACTATTCAATAGATATACATGTCGTATCTATCTTGAACCTTTTTCTCTAATGGAAACAAAACAATACCTAGATTCAAAGGGTTTTATGTGGTCTAACTATGAAATTGTTGAATGTTATATGGCTTTGGGTGGTATACCTTTTTATCTAAGCCTATTAAAAAAGAAGTTATCACTTTCTTTAAATATAGATTCTTTATTCTTTGAAAAGAAAGCAATTTTAGCCGATGAATTCAGCAACTTATACGCAACTCTATTTTCTAATAGCGAAAATTACATTAAAGTTGTTGAAGCTCTAGGCACGAAAAGAAGTGGTATGACTAAATCTGAAATTTGTCAAAAAACTAAGCTTCCAACAAATGGATCCACAACTAAAATTATCGATAATTTAATTGATTCCGGTTTTATTAGAGCGCAATTATTTTATGGCAATAAAAAGAAAGACGCAAAGTATCAATTAGCCGATTACTATACTGCATTTTATTTACATTTTGTCAAAGATAATTATGGAAATGATGAAAACTATTGGAGCCATTCAATTGACAACCCATCAAGACGCGTTTGGGAGGGACTAACATTTGAACAAGTATGCAAAGACCATATCAAACAAATAAAACAAGCACTTGGCATTTCTGGTGTATTGACAAAGCAATCAGTATGGAACTGTAAAGACAACGATGAAAAAGGTATAACAGGTGCACAAATTGATTTACTAATTGAAAGAAGAGATAAAGTAATAAACCTATGCGAAATTAAGTTTTCTAATAATGAATACATTATTGATAAAAACTACGACTTAGCATTAAGAAATAAGGTTTCTTCTTTTGTAAAATCAACTGGTACAAAATCTTCTATTCAATTAACCATGATTACTACATACGGTGTTAAAAAGAACATTTACAGTAGTCTTATAACCAATCAAGTAACATTGGATGATTTATTTAAGTAACATTATCTATCTTGTATCAAGTCTACAAGGATTGTATTATGTAGTTTCTTATAAGTATCTGGAATACTAGAATTAGATACAATGAAGCCTTTTTCAATACTTGCGAAACTCATTGTACATATCTTATTAAACTTACTAGGATCAGCTAGTACATATTTTTCTTTACATTTTTTATAGGCTATTTCTTTTATTTGACCCTCTTGAGGATCAGGTGTTGTTAATCCTTCTTCAACACTTACGCCATTGGTTCCAAAAAAACCAATTGTAAAGTTTAGTTTTTCTAAATAATGATAAGTATCAGAACCGACAAGTGCTTCAGTCTTTGATTTTAAAGTACCACCGGTTACATATACAACATGGCCATCTTTTGAAAGATTTTTAGCATGAGTAACACAATTAGTAATATAGGTCGCCTTGGTGTTTTTTAAATAAGGAATCATCATTGCCGTTGTTGTACCAGCATCCAAATAAACAACATCATTATCTTTTACAAGACTTGCAGCATATTTAGCTATTTCTCTTTTAGCTTCTGCATTAAGATTTATTTTTTCACTGACTTCTTTTTCTTCAGTTTCAATATCATTGTCTAAGGTAAGTGCCCCACCATGAACTTTTTTGATTAGTCCTAATTTATCCATTTGGTTAAGGTCTCTTCTAACAGTTGATTCAGAAGCATTAAGTAGTTCCATTAGTTCGGTTACACTTACACTTTTCTTTTCGTTGGTAATATTTAAAATGACTCTTTTTCTTTCTTCATTTAGCATTTTTATAACTTCCTTCATAAAAATTATAGTTTTTTGACTTAAAAATGTCAAAATCATTCATTTTCGTTCATAATTTGATTGACAATGACTTTTTCTGATTGTATTATGATAGTGGTTAATCAAAACAAGCAGATTCATTCAAATACAGTCAGGTACCAATGTGTTTGATGGGAAAGGAGAGAAAATGATTTATACCGTTACATTTAATCCTTCTCTAGACTACATCGCAAGTTGTGATGATTTCATCTTAGGCCAAACAAATCGCACAACAAAGGAAATCATCTATCCAGGTGGTAAGGGAATCAATGTATCTATTGTCTTAAGAAATTTAGGACTAGATACTACAGCACTAGGATTTCTAGCTGGGTTTACTGGAGATGAAATCAAGAGATTAATTCTAAAAGAAGGAATTAAAAATGAAATGATTGAGGTTAATAATGGTTTTTCAAGAATCAATGTAAAACTAAGATCAACGAAAGAAAGTGAACTAAATGGTATGGGTCCTTCAATTGATGAAGAATCAATCAAGAAGCTATATCAAAAACTTGATAATTTAACTAGTGCTGATATTTTGGTTCTTGCAGGTAGTATACCAAGCTGTTTGCCTTCTAGTATCTATAGCGACATCTGTAATTATTTAAAAGATAAAAACATGAAGATTGTTGTAGATGCGACAAAGGATTTATTACTAAATGTAATACCTTATAAGCCATTTCTTATTAAGCCTAATAATCATGAATTAGGAGAACTGTTTAATGTTGAGTTAAATACTAGAGAAGAAGTTGTTCCATATGCAAGGAAGCTTCAAGAGCTAGGTGCAAGAAATGTCTTGGTATCTTTGGCAGGTGAAGGAGCTGTGCTAGTCGATGAAAATGGTGAAGTATATTCAAGTAAAGCGCCAAAGGGAAAAGTAATCAATTCTGTAGGTGCTGGTGATTCAATGGTTGCAGGATTCTTGTATGGTTATAAAACATTTAATAATTATCATGAAGCCTTTAAATATGGCGTATGCACAGGAAGTGCTAGTGCCTTCTCTGAAGAACTCGCAAAATTCAATGAGGTAATAGACCTATATAAAAATCTATAAGGGGGAGAAAATGAAAATAACAGACTTATTAGCTAAGGAAAGTATTAAGCTAAACGCTACTGTCAAAGACAAAGAAGAAGTCTTAAATACCATGGTTGATCTAATGGATAAAAGTGGTAAAATTTCCGACAAGAAACTTTATCTTGATGCCGTAAAAGCAAGAGAAGAAGAAGGAACAACTGGTGTTGGAAATGGTATAGCCATTCCACATGGTAGATGTTCAGGTGTTAAAAAAGCAGGACTTGCTGCCATGAGTGTTAAGGGAGGAGTTGAATATAATGCCCTTGATGGTAAGCCAGTCGATCTAGTATTTCTGATCGCAGCACCTGAAGATTCAGGCAATGTGCATCTAGAAATTCTATCAAAGCTTGCGACAATGTTGATGGACGATGAATTTGTTTCTAAGCTTAAAAACGCAATGACTGTTGAGGCTTTCTTAGATATCATTGATAAAACTGAGGCTAAAAAAGATGAAGAAACGCTTAAGAAAGATGTAGCACCAGCAACCGATATTATAAGTGGTAATCACTTAGTGCTTGCGGTTACTGCTTGCCCTACTGGTATCGCTCACACTTATATGGCTGCTGAGGCAATTGAAAAAGCTTGTAAGGCAAAGGGCTATCAAGTAAAGGTTGAAACTAGAGGCTCAGGTGGCGCTAAAAACATCTTAACTGATGAAGAAATTGATAAGGCAGATGGCATTATCGTGGCTGCTGATACAAATGTACCAATGGATAGATTCGATGGCAAGAAAGTAATTGAATGCCAAGTTTCTAAGGGTATTAATAAAGCTGATGAATTAATTGAGACTGTTGTTAAAGGAGAAGCCCCTGTTTATAAAGCTGTTGGTGTTAAAAAAGAAGCTAAACAAGAAGACAGCAAGGGACATCAAATCTATAAACATCTAATGAATGGTGTATCACATATGTTACCGTTTGTTGTTGGCGGTGGTATTTTAATCGCAATTGCCTTCTTAGTAGATGGCATGACATATGATATCAACACTTTAACCGCTGAACAAAGATCAGCATTTGGTACTCTATCACCTCTTGCCAACTTATTAAAAGGACAAATCGGTGGTGTTGCCTTTGGTTTCATGCTTCCAGTGTTAGCAGGCTTTATCGCTATGTCAATTGCTGATAGGCCAGGACTTGCTGTTGGTATCCTTGGCGGTTCAATTGCCGCAAATGGAACTTCAGGATTCTTAGGTGCTTTGGCCGCTGGCTTCTTAGCTGGTTACAGCGTGAATCTTTTAAAGAAAGTAGCTGATAAAATAATTCCTGAATCATTAGATGGTATCAAGCCAGTTCTTATTTACCCATTATTTGGAATGCTGATTGTTGGTGTACTTATGGTATACGCAATAGAACCAGTAGTTGGCGCAATCAATACTGCATTAAATAATGGTCTAGGCTCATTAAGTGGCATGAACGTTATCTTACTTGGTATGATTGTTGCCGGTATGATGGCAATCGATATGGGTGGTCCATTCAACAAGGCGGCTTATGTATTTGGTGTAGCATCTATCGCTTCTGGTAACTACAACATCATGGCAGCTGTTATGATTGGTGGTATGGTTCCTCCATGTGCTATCGCTTTAGCTACTATCTTATTTAAGAAGAAATTTACTGAAGCTGAAAGAAAGTCTGGTCCTACAAACTTTATTATGGGCTTATCATTTATAACTGAGGGGGCAATACCATTTGCTGCAGCAGACCCATTACATGTAATTCCTTCATGTATCGCTGGTAGTGCTCTAGCTGGCGCACTTTCAATGGCCTTTAATTGCACATTGATGGCTCCTCATGGTGGAATCTTTGTCTTCCCAGTAGTTGGTAATCCATTAATGTATGTAGTAGCACTTGTTGCTGGTACAATACTAGGCGCAATACTTCTTGGTTTATTAAAGAAAGATGTAGTTGAATAACAAATAAATCAGGGCATCAATCGATGCCCTTTTCATTTACCTTTTCCTAAAGTTTCCTACAAATATCAATACAGCCCCAATTATAAACAACACATAATAAACTTGTATTGGTAGCTTGTTAACGTATTTACTATAAGCACTTGCGCTAAGTATTAATAAAACACCTATAATTCCAAGTAATCTTTGCATAATTAATCATTAGTTTCAATCAAATTACTATTAATATTATAAAATCAATAGTATCTTTTTCATATTATCCCTTTCTTTTATGGAATTTAGTTTTCGTTAATTATTTGATCTAGAGAGCTTTCAAGTTCGTCTATAGAACAGCCCATCCTTCCATTAACTCTATCGTTTTCGACTTTTCGCAATTCTTTAGATAAGAATTTCGACTTATTCTTATGGTTTTTAAAGTTACTGTTATTTTTATTGGCGTTTTTTAATAACACAATTGTTTCTGTATGATTAACACTAGTGAATGGAAACATGTCTACAGGTTGAATTGTTTCGATTATATAGCCATTTTTAGTTAAGCTAAATAAATTATTTCT
>CAVEWG010000109.1:0-5777 GCA_963619285.1 Oscillospiraceae bacterium
ACGCCCTTTAGAATTAGCTTATCTTTATGTTCCTTAATAACATCTATAGATTGTTTGCCAATAGAACCACTGGCACCTAATAATAATATATTTTTCATAATAATATAGAATTTAAAACCGCAAAAAGTAATACACAAAAGATTACTGAATCGATTCTATCAAGTACTCCTCCATGTCCTGGCATAATATTTCCGAAGTCTTTAATACCGTAGTGTCTTTTGATTAGTGAGAACGCTAAATCACCAAATTCAGAGATTATTGGAAGAAGCACAGAACACATAATCACAAAGCCAACTGATAGTCCCATAAAGCCATTAAAGTAAGCATAGACAAATGAGAATACAAAGCCAAATACAACACCGCCTATAGAGCCTTCAATGGTCTTTTTAGGTGACACTCTTTCATTTAGTTTATGTTTGCCAATCTTTCTACCAACAAGGTAAGCACCAGAGTCAGTAAGTAAAGAAGCTAAGCAAATATAGAAGAATACAGTGCCCTTACCTATTGCGTATAAGTTGATGATAAATAATATTGCATAGTTAAGAATTAAAGACATAGTTTCTATGCCGAATACTTCATCTAGACTAATTTTTTCATCGCATATCGCAAGTATAAATAACAGAATTGCTTCTACAAATAAAATTGATATAAAGTAATTACCATAAGTAATTAAATTGACACATAGTGATACTTCCATTATGGTAAGTAGTAAATAGTTAAGTGGTTGTTTAAGGCATTTAACAAATTCATATGCACTAGCTACACCAATAAACACCATCAAGATGTTAATAGTAATACCGCCAAATAATAATGGATATATACAAATTAAGATCGCAACAGCTGCGCTAATTAATCTTTGTTTCATTTAACATCACCAAATCGACGTGCACGATGATTGTATTCTTCAATACATTTATCTAAATCGCCACACGTAAAATCAGGCCAATAAGTGTCCATAAAGATGAATTCACTATAAGCTAATTGATACAAAAGAAAGTTTGATATTCTTTGTTCATTACTTGTACGAATCATTAAATCAACTTCAGGGAAATCTTTTGTATAAAGATACTTATTAAAGCTTTTTTCATCTATATCACTTACCAGTCCATTTTTATAGTCTTCAGCATATAGTTTACAAGCTCTAACTATTTCAGCTTGGCCACCATAATTAAGTGCGAAGTTTAATACCATACCCGTATTATTCTTACTTTGTTCAATGGCACTTTCAAAAATAGTTCTAGCTTCTTCAGGAATTCTTTCCATATCACCAATCATGGTGATTTTAATATTGTTTTCCATTATTTCTTTTAGATAAGAACTAAAGAAAACTTTTGGCAAAGACATTAAATAATTAACTTCATTTTCAGGTCTTTTCCAATTTTCGGTAGAAAAAGCATAAAGAGTTAAGCATTTGATGCCTAACTTATTTGCATATATAGCAATCTCTCTTACTTTTTCTGTACCCTTTTTATGACCCATGGTACGAGGCAGATTTCTTTGTTTTGCCCATCTACCATTGCCATCCATAATAATAGCTACATGATTTAAAGTATTCATTATTAGATAGTCATTACTTCTTTTTCTTTTGCCTTAGCAACTTCATCAGCCTTAGTTACATACTTATCAGTAAGCTTTTGAATTTGATCTTGCAAATCCTTAGAAGTATCTTCTGGAAGAGTCTTATCTTTCTTAACTTCTTCATTGCCATCTCTTCTAATGTTTCTGATAGCTACTTTTGCTTCTTCGGCAAACTTGGCGATATCCTTACAGAAGCCTTTTCTTGTTTCTTCTGTTAAAACAGGCATTGTGATTCTCACTACTGTTCCATCATTTAGTGGAGGTAGACCAATATCAGAAGCATTAATAGCTTTTTCGATGTCTTTTAAGCTACTAGCATCATAAGGCTTAATACATAAAGTCTTACCTTCTTGTACAGAAATAGATGCGATTTGATTAATTGGTGTAGGACATCCATAGTAATCTACTTCAATGTGGTCTAATAGATTTGGATTAGCTCTACCTGTTCTAACCTTAGTTAAATTGTGTTCAAGTGCTTCGATAGCCTTAGCCATCTTTTCTTCTACTGTTTTAATTTCCATAAAAACTCCTTATTTGATGATTGTACCAACGGCTTTACCCTTAGTGGCTTTTACAATATTATTCTTAACAGCCATATCAAAGATGAAAGCTTGGATTTTATTCTTCTTACAGATTTTAGCAGCTTGTAAATCTATTACTGCTAACTCTTGCTTAATTATATCATCAAACTTAAGTTCATCATATTTAGTTGCGCTTGGATCAACATTTGGATCAGCACTGTAGACACCATCAACGCCGTTTTTAGCCATAAGAATAACTTCAGCATTTATATCAGCAGCACGCAAAGCACTTGCAGTATCAGTTGAATAGAATGGTTTACCAGTTCCACCACCAAATACGCATACTGTTTTCTTTTTTAATAATTTATTAGCTTTTTCAGCATCGTATTTTTCTACTCTTTGAACATCGATGGTTGATAAAGTCTTCGCCTTAACGCCAATCTTAGCTAAAGATGCTTCTAGCATTTGAGCATTGATGACAGTAGCTTCCATGCCAATATAGTCAGCATTTCTTCTATCTAAGCCTAATTTTTCAAAAGTACGGCCACGGCAAATATTGCCTCCACCTACAACAATTCCAACTTCAACGCCTTCTTCAACTAGTTTTTTGATTTGTTTTGCGATGTCGTTTAATACTTTAGTATCAAAAGGATTTCCTAAAGCCTCACCTGATAGTTTTAATAAAATTCTCTTATACATAATTTTTCTCCTTATCCTATAAAAAAAGGACCATAAAGGTCCTTTAATTTAATAATTAGCCAATTTGTTTAGCAACTTCTTCAGCGAAGTTTTCTTCACGTTTTTCAAGACCTTCACCAACTAAGTATTTAACAAAGCTATTAACTGAAGCATTTGCGTTCTTTAAAACAGCAGCAACTTTTTGACCAGGATCCTTGAAGAATTCTTGATCTACTAGACACATTTCTTTTAAAGACTTAGAAACCTTACCATTGATAGCGCCTTCGATAACTTTTTCAGGCTTACCAGCAAATGAAGGATCATTCTTAACGATTTCAGTTTGAACAGCTCTTTCATGTTCTACAACATCAGCAGGCATTTCAGCACTTGAAACATAAGTTGGAGACATAGAAGCAATTTGCATAGCCATATCCTTAGCTAATGCTTCATCGCCACCACTCATAACAACTAGACATGAAATCTTACCACCCATATGGATATATGAACCAAAGATTTCATCATCTTTCTTAGTTACAAGAGCAAATCTTCTAAGAACAATCTTTTCACCAATAGTAGCAGTAGCATCAATGAATAAATCATTTAAAGTCTTGCCTTCAACAGGAAGAGCTAAAGCTTCTTCATTTGTCTTAGCATCACTATTTAAGATAGTCTTACAAGCAGTATCAACTAGCTTTAAGAATTGTTCGTTCTTAGCAACGAAGTCTGTTTCAGAGTTAACTTCAACAAGACATCCCTTGTTACCTTCAACGATAACTTTTGAAAGACCTTCAGCAGCAATTCTGCTAGCCTTCTTAACTGACTTAGCAATACCCTTTTCTCTTAACCAGTCGATAGCTTTTTCCATATCACCATCAGTAGCGCTTAATGCATTCTTGCAATCAAGCATACCAGCACCAGTTTTTTCTCTTAAATCCTTAACTTGAGCAGCAGTAACAGCCATTATTATTCAGCCTCCTTAGCTTGAGCTTCTTCTTTCTTTTCTTCAGCAGGTGCTTCAGTATTTTCAGCATCCTTCTTACCGATATATCTTCTTTCAGAGTTTCTATTGAAACGACCTCTATTAGCACCTTGTTGACGCATCTTTTCTTCGTTTCTTGCTTTTCTTCTCTTTTCTAATTCTTCAGCATGCTTTTCAACATTTACGATAACATCAGACATTGTAATATCTTTTTCTGTTTCATCTTCTTGATAAGCATCTTGTAAGATACCACCCTTTGCTTCTACGATAGCATCAGCTAATAGGGATACCATTAACTTGATCGCCTTTACAGCGTCATCGTTAGCAGGAATAGCATAATCAACAAATGCAGGATTGCAATTTGTATCAGCTAAACCAAATACAGGAATACCTAACTTCTTTGCTTCTAAAACAGCATTGTGATCTTCCATTGGATCAACTACTACAACAGCATCAGGAAGTTTCTTCATATCCTTAATACCGCCTAAGAAGTTTTCAAGTCTAGAAGCTTCTTTTCTAATTAAAGCAATTTCTTTCTTTGTGTAAACATTGATAGTACCAGAAGTTTCCATTTCATTGATTTCAAGAAGTCTCTTGATTCTCTTTTGGATAGTTCTGAAGTTTGTTAAAGTACCACCTAACCATCTTTGGTTGATGTAGAAACTACCACTTCTTGTAGCTTCATCTAGTACGATTTGTTGAGCTTGTTTCTTAGTACCAACAAATAATACCTTACCGCCATTTTCAGCGATTTCTTTTAGCTTGTTATAAGCAACAGCTAAATCTTCTTGAGTCTTTTCAAGATTGATAATGTAAATACCATTCTTTGCAGTGTAGATGAATGGTTTACACTTTGGATCCCATCTTCTAGTTTGGTGACCTAAATGAACACCGTTTTCTAGAAGTTTACGCATTGAAACTAATTGTGACATTTTAAAATAATTTCCTCTCTTTCCGTTTCTCCTCCACAGTTTCGATCATTACTAAGCATTAGCCACGGAATAATGAATCCGCTGTGTGTGTATTTTGCATACAAATGCCTATTTATTATACATGGCAAGTCAATACATCGCAACATTAAATTTCAAATCACGTTAAAGTATCACCATCTTTTTAAGCTTTAAACGTATCAAGATAATAAATCACATTCCACTTTTCCTAATTATGCAAGAGCATAATTTAAAAATTAATGTTTAAATATAATGGTATATACCGCAAATGGCACAAGAGGAAAGATATGAAAAATATACTAAGAGAATATGATGCTAAGATTGACAACAAAAAAAGATTAACTATCAGATCAAACTCATTTGACTACTATCATATAAAAGAATACGACGATGGCTATATATTATTAGAGCCTAGAGAACTTGTTGAACCATTTTCTATATCCGATAATACATTACAGATGTTAGATTCTTCCGCTACTAATTTGAAAGAAGGCAAAGTGTCTAATGCGTTAGACCTATCGGAGTTTAAGAAATAATGGGATATAAAATCCATATGGGAATTCCAGAGATGGAAGAGTTTTGGAATAGCCTATCAAATAAAATTAAAAACAAATCTGCAACAAAAACAGAAGAAAAACAATATAAACAAATAGGTAAGGCTTTATACCTTTTATCTATTAGCCCTAGATATCCAAGTCTTAAAACCCATGAAATAGAGCCATTAACAAATAGAATCGGCATGAAAGTATGGCAATCAAGCCTTGAAAACAATACCCCTTCAGCTGGAAGAATATATTGGGCATATGGCCCAAACAAAGAAGATATAACTATACTTGCAATAAAACCTCATCCTAACGATTCAAAAACTAACGCTTACAAGAAAATAGTTTTATCTAAGTTAGGAAACAAAATCTACTAGATCTATTAAAAACCTTTAGTATTCAAACTAAAGGTTTTTAATCGTTTTATTATTTGGCTTGAGTATTACTCACTCTATATACACAAGCTTTCTTACTTTCAGACCATGTCCAGTTTTTAGAGTTCATATATTCCTCGCAAGTTAGCGAACCC
>CAVEWG010000110.1:0-5703 GCA_963619285.1 Oscillospiraceae bacterium
TAGTAAGATCTATGTTTAGAGATATAGATGCTGATGTTTATATTATGGTAGATGGCGATGATACTTACCCAGCAGAGGAAGTAGATAATCTAATTAAACCAGTACTAGAAGGTAGAGCTGATATGGTAATAGGTGATAGACTATCTAGCACTTACTATACAGAGAATAAAAGACCTTTCCATAACTTTGGCAATAGTTTAGTTAAGAACTTGATTAATTTCTTATTTAAATCAGATTTAAATGACATTATGACAGGATATAGAGCTTTCTCTAAGAAGTTTGTTAAGTGTATGCCTGTTATGTCTGATGGTTTCCAAATAGAAACAGAAATGACTATCTTTGCCTTAACTAATAATATGTTAGTAGTTAATGTACCTATTACTTATAGAGATAGACCTGAAGGTTCTGAGTCTAAGCTTAATACTTATTCTGATGGTTTTAAGGTATTACTTACTTTATTTAATTTATTTAAGGATAATAGACCTTTCTTATTCTTTGGTATGTTATCTTTAATCATCTTTATAATTGGGTTATTAGTTGGAATACCAGTAATCAATGAATTTATAAAAACTGCTTATATTACTAAAGTACCTAGTGCAATACTTGCTGCTGCTTTAATGTTAAATGCGTTCTTATTGTTTAGTGTTGGTATTATTATGGATGCGGTTAAAAATACTAAGAGATACTTATTTGAGTGTAATATGAATGATGTGTTGAATAATATAAAGGATAAATAATGTTTTATTTCTTATCTTTATTTTGGATATTATCCATTAGTGGATTATTAACGATTATATTTAAAAGAAAATTTGAGATGGTGTGTACTATCTCAATTCTTTTTGGTGCTTTAATACTCTATTTCTTTGGTTTTATTAGCCATATTAGATGGGGATTCTATTTTACTTTTATATTCGTCCTACTTTTTTATTTAATAATTGGAAAGTGGTTTATAAAAAGAGAGAAAGATAAATTAATAGAATTTAGAAACAATTATTTTGGATTTGGCTTTATATGGTTCATTTTATTCGCAATATATTGTTTTATTCTTTATAAATATACAGGATTTAGTAATTGCGATGAATTTACTCATTGGGGTCCAATGTTAAAGGAAACTATAAGATTAGATGGCTTTTATTCAATGGATGAATCTAGACTTATTATGCACAAAGATTATCCACCTTTCTTTACATTAATTGAAACGCTATTCATAGGCTTCAACGGCTTTAATTATCATGAACCATGTGCATATATAGCGCTTCAACTATTTATGTTTTCAATGTTTATTCCAGTATTGAGCAATTTGAAGATTAACAAAAAAATTGATTGGTTAAAGTCTATGATCTTTGCGACTTGCATAATCTTGGTTGGGGTAACGCTAGATAGGACTACAACCGCAAGTGATTATGCCTTTGTTTATAATTCTATTTATGTAGATTGGGCTCTAGCTTTATTCTGTGCTTATGGCTTATATATGACATATAAGGAAAAAGAATGGGGTTTATTTAGATTTGCATCACTTGGTTTAATCCTTGTTTCTTTCATTTTGATGAAACAAATGGGGCTTGTGTTCTATATAATTGTTCTCCTTTATGCCTTTGCTAAGGTATTGTTTATTGATAAGAAACTTGATAAGAAGATGTTGATAAAAGGGATAGTTATTTTGATAATTGTACCTATATTGTTTTATATAAGCTGGAAATATATTGTGAGTCTATATAACATCGATGGACAATTTAAGATAGGCGAATTAAGTATTAAAGAGTTCATCAATATCATTAAAGGTAATACGGAATTAACTTGGAAATATGAAGCTTTTAGGAATTATTGTAGTAATTTAATTCACAGACCTTTAAAACTGCATCCATTTAGTATGTCTTATTTTGAATATGTACTATTGATGATTGTCTTCATCATTGTAATATTTTGGTTTAAGAAAGATGGTTTTTATATAGCGGGAACATATCTAATTGGCTCAGTTGGTTATGCGGTGGCTATGTTATTGTTGTATACCTTAGCCTTCACTGTTGATGAAGCTCCTTATCTTGCTTCCTTTGATCGATATATGGTTTCTTATTTGTATTGCGGGACTTGTCTAGTATTAATGCTAGCGCTAGATAGATTATGTGATTATGTATTAAAAGAAATTGTTGTATTAGTTGTTCTTTGTTTATTTATAGAGCCTAAAACATTAAGCTATTTGGTTCCTAACACGTGTGTAAAAGATGATTATCGTATGACAATTACGGTTATCGAGCAATTTAATAATGGAGTAGATTTTAATAGAGAAGACTTAAATGGTTTTAGATTAAAATTTGATAGATTAGGGTATCTTGATAATAGTGATGAATCGTATCAAAAATTAGTTAATACGATTAAAAATGATGATGGTTTATTTATCATTGGTTATGACGATATTATTTACAATTTCTGGCAAAAAATGGGTATAGAAGACTATATTTTTAATGAACAGTATTATAAAGTTGATAAAGAAAGTGACGAAGTAAAAATTACGTGGGATGCGTATTCCTTTGTTCACTATGTTATTCTTTACTACATGATGGGTATATAATTTAAAGGCGAGGTTTAAATATGATTAAGTTTAATGTTCCACCATACTTAGAAGATTGCGATAAGTATGTATTAGAGGTAATGAGATCTGGCGAGATTGCTGGTGATAATAAATATACAAAGTTAGATGAAAAGATTTTGATGGATAAGTTCAATTCGCCAAAGATTCATTTAACTACTAGTGGTACTAGCGCTCTTGAAATGGCTTGTATGTTAATTGATATAGAACCTGGAGATGAAGTGATTCTTCCAAGTTATACTTTCTCTAGTACTGCTAATGCGGTTGTTATATTTGGTGGGGTACCTGTATTCGTAGATATTGATCCAAAGACCATGAATATAGATGCTAATCTAATTGAAGATGCTATCACTGATAAGACAAAAGCCATCATGGTTGTTCATTATGCTGGCATAGGTTGCGATATGGAAAAGATTTGTGATATCGCAAAAAGACATAACTTATATTTGTTAGAAGATGCAGCTCAAGTAGTAAACGCAACTTACCATGGTAAATACTTAGGTACTTTTGGTGATGTTGGCTGTTACTCTTTCCATGAGACTAAGAATTATTCAATGGGTGAAGGTGGCGCTGTTTCTATCAATAATAAAGATTTAATTGATAGATGTGACATCATCAGAGAAAAAGGTACTAATAGAACACAATATTTCAATGGCCAAGTCGATAAGTATACTTGGGTAGACAAAGGTTCTAGTTATTTACCAAGTGATATCTTAGCTGCTTATTTATATCCACAATTATTAATTATGGATGAAATGAGACAAGATAGAATTGATAGCTTTAATTATTATTATGAATTACTTACCCCATTAAAAGAACAGGGCAAATTAGATTTACCATTTGTTCCTGAAAATGTAGTTCATAATGCACATATGTTCTATATCAAGACAAAGGATTTAGAAGAAAGATCAGCATTACAATCTTTCTTAAAGACAAAGGGTATTGGAACAGCTTTCCATTATGTTCCTTTACATAGTGCTCCAGAAGGTTTAAGAGCTGGTAGATTTGTAGGAGAAGATAAGTATACTACTAAGGAATTTGAAAGATTATTAAGACTTCCAATGTACTACAAATTAAAGAAAGATGATATTGAATACGTTTGCGATTCAATTAAAGAATTCTATAGATAAAAATAAGTCGAGGGTATTAACCTTCGACTTTTCTATAATAGTCACTAGATAATATCTCTTGGCTGTATTTATAGTGTTTCTTGGCTTTTTCTAAGATGTTGTATATATCTTCACCAATTATCTCTGATTTATTGCAGTCATAATAGAATGTCGTTCCTAGAACGCTATAGTCAGAGAATAATACATATCTTTGATCATCTTCTACAAATAAATCTTCACCAATTGTGTAAGCTTTAGAATCATCTAAATTAAATAAAGAAGTAATTGTTGGATATATATCAAATGTAGATGCTAATGTATTTTTTGTCTCACCTTTGGTAGTTGAATCATAAATGATAAATGGTGTCTTATACATTTCATATTCATCGTCTAAATCACCATATAAAGATTCTAGAGTGTCTTCATCTTTTATGCCATATGGATAATGATCACCAAATAAGATGATGATTGTATCTTCAAGTACTCCTTTTTCTTCTAACTTATTTAGTAATTCTTCAATTCCTTCATCAAGTTTCATTTGAGCAGCATAATAATAAGCCTCTTGTTCAGGAATATCAGGATATAGCCTTCTTACTATCTTGAAGTTATCTTGTATTTCTTTTCTACCTGAATAGTAGGGTAAATGACCGCTTGTAGTGATAATAAAGTCAAAGAATTTGTTTTCAGTATTAGTATTATCTATTGCCTTTTCAAACAATAAGGAATCATCAATCCAATTATTGTATACTTTACCATCTAGTATTAATCCTAAATCATTTTTATCATATAGATATTCAAAGCCAAATGATTTATGGAAAGTAACGCGATTATAGAATTGTTTAGTATGTGAATGATATGAATTTACACTATAGCCATCATTTTTAAATAAATTAGCTAGGGCATAGGGATAATAGTTACTGCTAAATTCTTTATAGGTTGATCCATAATCAATAGAAGGCATTTGTCCAGTTTGGGATATAAACTCTGAGTCATTGGTGTTAGATGGATATAAAGGAGCGTAGTAATTAGTAAAGTAGGTTCCTTCAGTTGCGAGTTTATATAAAGTTGGTGTTAAATCTTCTTTAATAGCTTGAGGTCCAAATGATTCACATAGTACTAGCACTAGATTCTTTCCTTCATATACTCCTTGTTTATCACTCTTTTCTCTTTTTGATTCGTTTATAAATTCTTTTATTTCATTAAAGTCTTTAATAGTTAAAGACATTTCTTCTACATCTAATCTATCAATATCTTTAATTAAGTATTCAAAGCTACCAAATTTAGAATAGAATCTTATATTATTATTCACGTTATTGTATAGATAGATATCAGAAGTAATATCATCAATTGTTGATTCATCTTCTACTTCATACTTATCAAGCAACGCATCCTTTGTTAAAAGTAACATGAAAATAGCTAAAGTTGCGATAATTAATCTTCTTGATATTTTTACTTTATCTTGTTTATGTTTATATAATTTTAAGAAAACAATAAATAAGATGATTGGTAATAAAAATAGTAAATATTCAATCTTAAACTTAGATAGTATTTCATTTGATACATCAGCTAATTCATTTATCATACTCAGCTTCATTAAAGAAAAGAAACTTTTAAAGAAGCCGTAGTGCATGGTTTGAGCAAATGAATAGATAGTATAGATGATTAAAAAAATTAGAGATAATGTATCTTTTGTCTTTTGATTAAATATTGATAGTAAAAAACAAATACATAGACAGGCAATTAATTCTAATAATAAAGACAAATTAAATATTGATAGATTACAAAATAATCTTACAAGTAATTCATCTAGTAGAATCATTAGCATCAGGATAATCTGCGCTAAATTATCTTTAATAAATGTTTTAATTGGCATAACGATATTATTGTAATACTTTTTGAATTGAATATCGCTCTGTATTAAAATTGAAAATGTAATACAAATTGATAAAAAACAACTAGTAATTGTGTATAAGGGGTTATTCATGAAGAAATATTTTAATTTTATAA
>CAVEWG010000111.1:0-5669 GCA_963619285.1 Oscillospiraceae bacterium
CTACTTACAGCACTATGCTAAAGCATAGGCTTTATCTAGCGGATTTTTTATATAACAAATATAGTCCCAATAAGGATAATCACATTTGAGAAAATATCAAATGTTTCAAGTGAGCTATTATTTATTTGATTTGTATATACATCATATGTAAAGCCTGTTGCAATAAATTTGCGAGCCAATACTTTTACTAAAACGCCAATACCGACAAACACAAAGCCACCAATAGAAGAATATACACCATATATCCATCCATACTTTTTAAACATTTCTACAATGTTTTTAGGTAGTTTGTTTATCCAATCAGGCAAGTCATTATTATCTTCAACTTCCATTTTTTCTTTACTTTCGTCAAGTAGCCAATCAATTGAAACTTCAAGTGCTTTTGAAAGTGCTATGAGTTTGTTGATGTCTGGCATAGCTTCTCTAGTTTCCCATTTTGAAACTGATTGTCTTGAAACATCTAATAAGTCAGCTAAATCACTTTGTGATAGTCCTTGTTTTTTACGACATAAACTAATCTTTTCGCTTAATTTCATAAGTTTTCTCCTTACACTTTTAATTTAATTTATTGTTTATCAACTTTACAAGCAAGTCTAGTTTGAAACTGCGCAACTATTGGTTGCATATGACTTATATCACTTCAATTATAGTAAGCTGTTTGACACATATAGCTAATTAGTGTTAATATTTCAAAGATAAATAAGCATCTTTAAACTGATACGAGATATCAGCAAGGGCGTCCATATTATTTTTTAACAGGATTACTATAACCTTGCCTATCGTATTAGGGCAAGGTTTTTTATCTAAAGGAGACATTTTATGAAATTAATCTACGACATCAATGACAGACCTCCTGTTAAACAAAACATAATGTTTGCGCTACAGGAAATGATTGCCATCATGGCTGCTACATTACTTGTACCAATTCTAATGACACAATATGGACTACCATCAGATCCAGCTGCTGCTTTATTTGGCGCAGGACTTGGAACTTTGGTTTATATCTTCTTTACTAAAAGAAGAAGTCCTGTTTTCTTAGGAAGTTCATTTGCTTTCTTAGGTGCTTATTCAACTACGATTGCTGCTGGATATGGCTACATCGGAATTATTGTTGGTGTTGGTATCGCTGCTGCAGTATATGTAATATTCGCATTAATTATTAAGGCTGTTGGTTCAGATTGGGTAAATAAGCTATTACCCGCTGCCATTGCTGGTCCAATTGTTTCGTTAATTGGCTTATCACTTTCTAGCACTGCTACATCTTGGATGAGTACAAATGGTGGAAGTGAATATAGCTTAATCACAATCGCTATTGGTTTAATTACTTTCTTCGCAATTGTATGGGCATCTGTTAAAGGAAATAAGACTATGCAACTATTCCCATTTGTTGTAGGAATTGGCGTTGGCTATGTTGTAGCTCTTGTTGTTACTTTAATTGGAAACGCTACAGGAAATGAAGCTTTACAAGTATTAGACTTCTCAGTTTTCACTAATACATTCGTGCCATTTAGGTTAACATCACTTGTTGACTATCCAAAGATATTCTTGATTCGTGCAATTGAATCATATGGACAATATGAACCAATTGATTTCGCTGCTTTCATTAACTTGCTATTAGTATTCGCACCTTTATCAGTAGTTCTACTATGCGAACACATTGGCGATCATAAGAATGTAAGTAATATTATTAATAAAGATTTAATCACTGATCCAGGTCTTGATAAAACATTACTTGGTGATGGCGTTGGTTCATTTGTAGGAACTGTGTTTGGATGTTGCGCAAATACAACATATGGTGAATCAGTTGCCTGTGTTGCGATTACTGGCAATGCTTCTGTAAGTACATTATTCTACACAGCATTTGGTTGCATCTTATTATCTTTCTTCACACCATTTATCACACTAATTAATTCCATTCCAAAGTGTGTAATGGGTGGTGCATGTGTTGCCTTATATGGCTTTATAGCTGCTAGTGGTTTACAACTTCTTTCTAAGGTTGATCTAGGAGATAATAGAAACCTATATCCAGTAGCCGCAATATTTGTTTGTGGTATTGGTGGATTAGTTCTTGACTTTGGCTATAATCCAACAACTGGTGGCGCACTTATTTCAATCACATCTCTAGCTGTTGCGATGATTGTTGGTATTATCACCAGAAAGATATGTGGTCCTGGTAAGGAAAAGGAATAATATATTAATCGAGCTGTATAAATTGTACAGCTCATTTTTTTATTTCCATATATGTGAATGTACCATTACATAAGCATAAATCATTTTCATCATAAACATTTACTTCAAGCACACAAATTGTTTTTCCTTTTTTAACAACATTAACTTTAGCGATTAGTTTCTTGTTATTTATTGATGGTCTTAGATAATTAAAGGTTGAATTTAAAGTAACCGGCATCTTATAGAATAAAGAACACATATAGCCACATGCTTCATCACTTAACGCAAATAGTACTCCACCATGTATCGCATTAAAGGGATTTAACATATCTTTAGTTAGTTCTACTTCACATATCGTTTCTTCTTCTTGTCTTTTTATACAAGAAAAGCCCATCATTTTTCCAAAATTATTTTCTACCATATTAATACTTATTTAACATATATTCTATTTCTTTGTTGCCATCACTAGTTTTGAAATATAGTTTATAGGCATTAGGATAATACTTACCAATATTTCTTTTATATAGTTCTGCTTGTCCAATTAACAATCTTAAATCAAATGAACTATTGTTATATAGAACTATCAAAACATTTCTTTCATTTACTAAACATAAATCTAATATCGAACCTCCTACATAATTTAATATAGGATTTAGTTCTTTTACTTTGCGCATAGTTCTTATGGCTTTCTTTAATTTTTCTTCACTCAATTCAAAGTCACCGATTTCTTTATGTGCTAGTCTAATTGAATAATACAGTTCTTCATCATCTATCTTGTCACTTAAGTTTTCATTGGAAGACCAAATATCGATATTATCCTTTCCATATTCTAGTAATTTAATTACGATATCTTCAGGATTAATATATACATATGATTCAATGTTATTTGAAATATTCATTCCTAGTTCGCTTAAGTAAGCAGGTGTTTGAAAAAAGACAACATCTTTTAAATAAAATGAAGAAATTTTATTTGGTAATTTATGATCCTTACTTACTTTAATAATTGCGTCTTTAAATTCATCATAAGTATTGTAGCCATTTTCTTTTCCATATTTGTTCCACATGACACTTGGTGAATTAACAATTAGTTTTTCTACTTTGCCATAGCCAACTATTCCTTTTTCTTTGTCTCTTAAATATTCTTTGTCTTTTGATAAAAAGAAGATTAGGTCATCTACTTTAAAATCTGAAAATGTTAAAGTTGGTGATAAACGCCAAAAATTCATCGTTGTATTTGCGTTTAAACGATGCATATCTAACATTTTAGAATCTGTGATATAAGCTATAGCTGACATATTATGCTTATATTATATGTTCGTACTTGTAAGTATTATTAATAATATTCAAAAATGTATCGGCTATTCCGCTTTTAAACATGCATTCTTCAACAACATATACGCCAAGTTCTTGAGCTTTCGCATAGATACCTGGTCGATTTTCACTTAGTTCGTTATAGATACAAATTACTGGTTTTGAATATTCATTGCCAAACATAACGTTATGAACTTTTATTTCATTTAAATCATCTGGTTCTACTTTATTTGATTTAATGCTGGTGAATAATAAGTTATTATCTTTAAGCATCAAACAATCTAATTCACAACTTACTGGTACTTTTTGTTCATTTGAAAATTCTATTTTTACCGACATCTTAACATCGTCAAATTGTTTACTATCAAGCAATTTATTATAGATGTAGTTTTCTAAAAAAGTTCCTGATACAGTAAATAGTTTACTTATTTCTTTGTTGTAGAATGTTAAAACATTTTTATCGATTGTAAATAAATTTAAGTTCTTAAACTTAAGATAATTATTATCGTTAACAATTTTATTAATTGTTGCATCATTTAGATAATAATGTTCACCGTCATTATCACTGTTATATAAGAAAGAATTTATTTTAGATACATAAGATATAAATTCTGAATAATGATTTACAGTATTATCAATTGTGTTATATATCAAATCAATTGTGTCTTTTTGTTTAACAGGGTTATGTAAAGTTGAAACAATCTTACCACCACTTAAAGTAACAATATCTTCAATATTTAATTTGAATAATTCATTTGTAATTATTTGATGTTTATTATAGTCTTTGATATTTTTTTCTTCTTCATCAAAGTAGATAATTGTTTTATTATCTTTAAGTGCTTTTTCACATAACACTAATGAAGAATATTTCTTAGCACTAACATCAATTAATGTATCATCATCAAAATAATTTTCTATTTTTTCAACATTTACATAATTGATTTTAATATTCTTATACTTATGAATTACCTTTTCACATAAATTAAATTTTTTATTATCTATTTCATGATGATAAACAAAAAGTACTTCCTTAACATCTAGAGATAAAGGGACAATTGCGTTATTAAAATTATTGTGTTCATTAAATGCTTTTACAAGTTTCATGCTTCATCAATTTTCTTACGATTGTTCATCGCCTTAATTAAAGTAAGTTCATCAGCGTAATCCAAGTTGGCACCCATTGGTAAACCATGAGCAAGTCTAGTTACTAATATATTTTTATCTTTTAATATTTTATCTAAATACAAAGCCGTCATTTCGCCATCCATCGTTGGTGATGTCGCAATAATTATCTCCTTGGTATTATTGTTAATTCTTTCTAATAGTTCATTGATTCTTAAATCCTCAGGAAAAACTCCTTTACTACTCGAAAGTAAACCGTTTAAGATGTGATAGGTTCCTTTAAAGGTTTCAGTCTTTTCAATCGCAATTAAGTCTTGGGGATAGGCAACAACCATAATGATGTTTCTATCTCTGCTTTCATCTGCACATATAGGGCACAAATCACCATCACTTAAAAAACCACATACTTTACATCTTTTAAGTGTTTCAAGTTCCTTTAAAGAAGTAGCGTAATCATCTAATTCTTCCTTACTTAAATCAAGTAAGGTAAACGCAAAACGTTGAGCAGTTTTATTACCTACTCCTGGTAGCTTTTCATATATATCGATAATTTTTTGAAATTTACTTGGATACATTAGTCTTCAATTCTCGCATTCGCAAATAGTTCTTTAACTTTTTCTTCATTAGTTAATTCTTTTTTAATAACTGGTTTTTCAACATTAGGTATTAAATTATTTTGGGCCGCAACTAGCTTTTTATATTCCGCAATTAACTCGTTACGTTTATTATCATCAACACCATAGATGACTTTATCTAAACCGAATTCTTCCATGATAAAACGATATAATTCATTTTTATTTTCAGTTGCGTTAATATTATCAATCGCAAGTTTTGGACCAGTAACAATGATTACATCTTTACCACTTGCGAATAAACTTGTATTCTTTAATAATTCATAGAATTTACGTTTTTCTGGATCTAACATAAATAGTTCCATACGATTGTAGATAATTGAATCGCTCTCTTTGTAGTTCTTGCTGGCAGTTAAAAGTAATGCAGCTAAATATTCAATTGTTGGCCCACTATTGGGGTTCGAATCCCCTATAGTTGAACCCTCCATGGTTGAA
>CAVEWG010000112.1:0-5646 GCA_963619285.1 Oscillospiraceae bacterium
AGATACAATTGATGTTTTCATAGAATAGTTTTGAATATTACTTGTTTCATAATATACATCATATGTAACTGGTACATCGGACGTTAGTGGTTCAAATCTTAGCGTGCCATTTCTTTCATCTTGATATGGAGTTATTTCTTTTACTAGTTCACCATTTATATAAGCTTTTACCTTATATCCATAATAGTATGTTCTAGGAATACTAATCCATGAATCTTCATTTTTATTAGAATTAATCACAAACTTATAATGATAATACTCGGTATTATCAATTAAAGCATCGTCTATTTCCATGTATGCACTTGTATCATTTATTGAATTGCTTAAAGAAATAGATGGCTCGTAATATTCATACGTTGTATATTCGACATTATTTACCGGTAAGTAATCGCCACTGCTTAATTCTTGAGAATCATAGTATGTTTCATTATCAAATGGTTTATAAAGTTCTTGATAGCCTTCTTCTAGAGTCATTGAATTAGAATAGCCATACATCCCGTCTCTTGTTTCGGTTAATGAATGGTATGTTGAAAATATAACTAGTATAACTAACACACAAGATATAATTGGCTTAAGCTGTTTTATTTTCAAGTTAGATAGAAATCTTTCAAAATAATATGACCCAGAGATAGCTAATAAAGCACATGCTGGCGGTAATAATCTGCTTGAAAATTGCATGAATGACATGAATTTAAATAATTGCCAAGGAAAGTATTTTGTCATACAGAAAACAAGTAAATAGCCAACTATTAAACAATCAAATACAAATTTATTTTCTTTTCTTTTCTTTTTTACTAATAGCCCTAATAATGGAACAAATAACAAATATGGTCCAGGTGAAAGATTGGCATATATATTCCAACTACAGCCAAAATTAAAAAGATCTTTTAGTGTTATCCCTTCGATATAGTTATTGTTCCTGCTATTTATAAACATTTTATTATTTAACAGGCCTTCTAACATTGGCAATGTAAAAAACATTGATAGTAGAAAAACGCAAATCACAGCCTTTATAATTGAATATATTCTCTCTTTTTCGCTATATATCTTCTTTATGTTGATGATAATGAATATAAAAAAAATAATGCACATTATCACAAATGATATATTGTGGCTTAAGACTATTCCTGTAAAACCGATTACTAAATAAAACCATTTTTTGTAGTCGCCGTATAAAACATAGTATATGCCTAGTAAACAAAAAGGAATAAATACAGCGGCCATCAATTCACCCAAAGCGCTTCTTCTAAATACCGAGATAATTTCGTGCGAATTAATTATATAGATAAACATCGCAACAACTACAGGACATATTTTGTTCTTGGATATATGCTTTTGAGTAAGACCAATAGAAAATGTAGCGGCTGCAATAAGTAAAAAAATATAAATCTTATAGGAGATGATTAAAGAAAAGCCTTTGCTGATTAAAAATACAGCAGGAAATAGTAATAGTTGGCAATAATAAAGTGGAGTTGGATAGCCAAAATTAAAATTTGCATGCCACCACATATATGGGTATTTAACCCCTTTTAATATCGCATCTCTCCATGCTTGTATTCGTGTTAAGTGAAAACCTGTATCAGATCCCTTTTGTAGAATATCGTTATAAAGAGGCAGACAAAAATAGAATGCAACTAAAATCGATAATAATAAAATTCCTAGTATAAAAACGAAATTGACTTTAAAAAGTTTCTTTTTATTCATAAACATAAATATTATAGCTTATACGGTACAAAATACTATATTTAAGGCTAAAAGTTAATTATGATAGAATGTATGTGTTTTATAAAAAGGGTGGTAATATCGTAAATGTTCAAAAATATTACAAAAGAAAAGAAGACTAGAATATTATTTCTTATTTCGATTCTATTTTCTTTTATCTTGATAACGGTTTATTTTATGAGCAAAAGAACTTTTATAATGGATGAGTCTTTTTCTTTTGCACTAGCAAATTACTTTGAAGCTCCAATGCCTGGATGGATTGTGTATGACACAAATACTGAAGTAGCTAAAGAATTAATGAATGGTTATACAGTAACTACAAATGCATTCAACTACAAAGCCGTTTCATATAATATGGCACATGATGTCCATCCACCTTTATATTCCTGGGCTTTGCATACTATATCATCAATATTCAAGGGAAGATTTACAATTTGGTTTTCATATATGCTTAATGCTCCTTTATTTTTAATAAATTGTTTCTTATTGATGAGGATTGTAAAGGAAGAAACCAATAGCGACTTGTATATGGTTTTGATAAATCTTTTGTATAGTTTGAATAGTGTTTTCTTGTATCATTTCCAATTCATTAGAATGTATCAATTATTATCCACTATTACATTGGTGTTCTTATACGTTGTATTAAAGATAATTAAAAACAAAGGCAAGTCAATGGTTAATAGTTTGCTTTTGTTCATAACAACAATAATAGGTGGATTAACTCATTATTATTTCTATATCGCCTTGGGATGTATAAGCTTATGCGCTCTTATATATTTAATTGTGAATAAAAGATATAAAGATTTATTGTGGCCATTTCTGGCTTGTGTTAGCGCAACATTATTAAATATATTTGTTATATTTAAAGGAACAATTGAACAATTTGGTTTTTCGCATGGGGCATCTTCTTTGGAAAAGATGAAGAGTTTTTCTTTGAATATTGATTTTATGGAAAAGTACATAAAACAAAGCTATGGAGGGACAATTGTATTTGTATTGATGTTAATTGTTCTTGTTGCGTCAATTATTATGGCCTTTGTTAAGAAAAATCATAAATTCGACATAATAGTTTTGTTACTTGCGAGCTACTTCATTAACTATTTATTTGTTTCAAATTTAGCGACCTACGCCATTGAAAGATATATGATGGCTATGGAGGCTATAGGACTATTGGCTTTGTTTTTAGGACTTTGTTATTTATTGGAAGATAAAAGAGTAGTTATGATTTTGTCTTGCGGAATAATTGTTCTAAATACTGATTTCTCTTGGGTTTCAAGATTGAATACAACTAAAACTTGGGATATAGCCAAAGAGCATCAATGGGATAAAGCTTTTGTGTTGTCGTCCGAAGAAGGTGATAGCTATAACTGGGTAAATTCTTATTTATGGGTTGATTTGAGATGGTATGAGAGTGTTTATACTTCTAATATTTCTGGGAATATCTCCAATGTCTTAATGGGTGATGAATTTGTGCTATATATAGATAGGGATTTAGATCAAAGGGAAGCTTTAGATAAAATTAAAAACGAGCTTCCTGGCGGAGAAGATTATGAATACATTGAAAAGGTTGATGCTTACACTTCGAAATATAATATGTATATCTTACATGGATGACTTTAGTATGTTGGCTTAATATGATAAAATAGGCATGTTTAAGAGGAAAAGACATGTTGAATTTTAAAGATAAAGTTTTATTAATAACAGGTGGTACAGGTTCTTTTGGTAATGCGGTCACCAAAAGGTTTTTAACTAGTGATATCAAAGAAATAAGAATTGTTTCAAGAGATGAAAAGAAACAAGATGATATGCGCCATGAGTATCAGACTTTATATCCCGAATACGCAAATAAATTGAAGTTTTATATTGCAGATGTAAGAGATTATAAGTCAATTGAATTTGCGTTTAAAGGGGTGGATTATGTATTTCATGCGGCCGCTTTAAAGCAAGTTCCTTCGTGTGAATTCTATCCAATCGAAGCCGTCAAGACAAATGTATTGGGTTCTGATAATGTAATAACTGCATGTGTAAAAAATCATGTAAAAAAAGCTGTTTTCTTATCTACAGATAAAGCTGCTTATCCAATTAATGCGATGGGTATGACTAAGGCTTTAATGGAAAAAAATGTTGTTGCAAGAAGTAGACAATTAGGTGATAACGATACAGTTTTATGCCTTACAAGATATGGCAACGTAATGGCTAGTAGGGGTAGTGTGATTCCTTTATTTTGCGATCAGATTGCCAATAATAAGCCACTAACCATAACAAATCCGGATATGACACGCTTTATGATGACGTTAGAGATGGCTGTTGATTTGGTGCTTTATGCATTTGAAAACGGTAAACAAGGTGACTTGTTTGTGCAAAAGGCCCCTGCCGCAACTATCGATACTTTAGCGAAGGCTATTTGTGAATTAAGAAATGTCGAACCAAATATAAACTACATTGGTACAAGGCACGGTGAGAAACTTTTTGAGGTATTGGTTACTAAAGAAGATATGGTTAAGGCTATTGATATGGGCAAATATTTTAGAATCCCAGCAGATAATAGAGACTTAAACTATGATAAGTATATTAGTAAGGGTACAACTTTATTTGAAAAGGCTGAAGAGTATAATTCACACAATACCGAAAGATTAGATGTCGAAGGAATGAAAGAGCTATTAAGACAGCTTGACTTATTTAAATAATGAAGATACTAGTAACTGGATCTAATGGGTTTGTCGGAAAAAACCTTGTTTGGACATTAAAAAATATAAAAGAAGGAAAAGATAAGTCTTTTCCGATATCGGTAGAAGAAGTATATGAATACGATACCAACTCAACAATCGATGATTTAAAGTCTTTTTGTAAAGAAACAGATTTTGTTGTACATTTAGCCGGTGTTAATCGTCCAAAAGACACAAATGAGTTTTATATAGGCAATAAGGGTGCATTAGAAATAGTTTGTGATTGTCTTAAAGAAAATAACAATAAATGTCCTATACTTCTTTCAAGCAGTATTCAAGCTAACAAAGATAACGACTATGGCAAAAGTAAAAAAATGGCTGAAGACTATCTGAGAGATTATGGCAAAACAAACAATTGCAAGGTTTATTGTTATCGCTTTGCGAATGTCTTTGGCAAATGGTGTAAGCCTAATTATAATAGCGTTGTGGCAACTTGGTGCCACAACATAGCTAATGATTTGCCAATACAAGTAAATGATGAAAATGTGATTATTCCTTTTGTTTATATAGATGATGTAGTAAGTGAAATAATAAGTGCTATAGATGGCAGACCATATTATGATCCTCGAAACAATTATTATAGTGCTTTACCTATTTACAAAGTTTCTTTGAAACAATTGAAAGATAAGCTGTATAGTTTTTATGGCCAAAGAAATTCATTAATTGTTCCGGATCTAAGCGACAATTTTACACGTAAACTGTATTCAACATATTTATCTTATTTACCAAAGGAAAAGATAACCATTCCTTTGAAAACAAATATAGATGAGAGGGGTAGCTTTACCGAAATATTAAAATCAAAGTCATGTGGACAATTCTCAGTTAATGTTTCAAAGCCCGGCGTTACAAAAGGAAACCATTTTCATCATAGTAAATGGGAATTCTTTGTGGTCGTTAAAGGAAAAGCGTTGATCGAAATGCGCGATGTCAATAGTGATGAAGTGTTAAGATTTGAAGTTAGTGATAAAAAGATTGAGGCAATCCATATGCTTCCTGGGTATACCCATAATATTATTAATTTATCAGATAGCGAAGATTTAGTTACTTTGATGTGGGTTAATGAGATGTTTGATAGTAGTAAACCTGATACTTATTATCAAGAGGTGTAAAAATGATTTTTACTTTTTCCATACTTCACTATAAGACAATAGATGACACTATAGAATGTATTGATTCTATTAAGAATATAAATCAAAAA
>CAVEWG010000113.1:0-5504 GCA_963619285.1 Oscillospiraceae bacterium
CCATGCCTTTAATGTATTTCTTAAACGCATCAGCATATAGTTTAGCTTGTCTTCTACCTTCTGATTCACACTTTGTTAAGGTACGTGCGTCAAGATTTTCAAAGTCTAGGCCAATCATATTAACTAAATAATCATTAGTATGAGGGACTCTAACCGCAATACCCTTCTTAGCGCTAAAGCCATAAACACCATTTTCAATTGCCTTATTGATGGCTTCTTCCATAGATGTAGGACTTAAACATTCGGGACTTTCTACATTAGACATTCTAAACATTAAAGCGCCTTTTTGTTCATGGTGAAATTCTACCGGTGCACCAGATAGATAACTTAGGTTTGCATCACCCGAAGCATCTACAAATGATTTGCCAAATACAACAATTTCACCTTCATCATCAAGACATATTATTGAATTGATTATTCCATCTACTGTATCAGCTTTTACAAGTGTACATGAAAGAATAAAATCAACATGATGGTCATTAAGCATATCTTCAAGTAAGATTTTTGTAATTTCTGGATCTTGAGGAACAATGCGATTTCCCGTTGAAACATTAACTGTGAAATCATCAAAGTAACCGATATCATGCATACGGTTTAGTAATTCTTGGCCTACACCTTTGATTACTTGATTTGTTTCCTTACCACTTGTACAAAAACCGCAATACGCTGGTACTAATGAATTAGTAGCTTGTCCACCTAAATAAGGATTTCTTTCTACCAAAAGTACCTTCTTGCCAGTATCTGCCGCACCAACTGCAGCCGCAACACCAGAAGCACCACCACCTACAACAACAACATCATAAGTAAGTTCTCTTTTCATATTGTCTCCTTTTTCACAAGTTCATAATATGAAAACGGTTCCAAATAATCAAATAGTTATTTGCCATATTATCTATAGAATGTATCTATAGATTGCTAAAACTAAAAGGCATATACATGCCCTTTCAGTAATTATTTCTTTTCTTTAACAATTAAATCTAAAGCATCTAATTGTTCTTGATCAACACCACCTGGCGCATCAGCCATTAAATCATAAGCTGTAGCCGTCTTAGGGAAAGCGACAACATCTTTAATGTTTTCTGTGCCACAAAGAATCATGATAAGTCTTTCAAGCCCTATACCACAACCACACTCTGGAGGCATGCCATAATCAAAGGCATCTAGGAAGAAACCAAATCTTTCTTTAGCTTGTTCCTTACTTAGACCTAGTGCTGCAAAGACTTTAGCTTGAACTTCTTGATCATGAATTCTAATAGCACCACTTGATAATTCATAGCCATTTAAGACAAGGTCATAGGCTCTTGAGAAACAATTGCCCTTATCATTTTCTAGCTTATCAATATCTTCTTCTCTTGGTGAAGAGAATGGATTAGATGCAGCTTCATATCTATTTCTTTCATCGCTCCATTCATACATTGGGAATTCTGTAATCCAAGCAAATTCAAATTTATTTTCGTCAATTAGATTTAATTCCTTGCCAAGTTTAACTCTTAAGGCACCAAGTGAAACATCAGCGATAGCTTTCTTATCAGCCACAAATAACAATGTATCGCCATCCTTTAAACTAAATTCTTTAATTAAAGAAGACTTTTCTTCATCACTTAAGAATTTTGCGATGCCACTAGTAAATTCACCATTTTCAAGTTTTACAGTCGCAACACCTTTTGCCTTATAAATCTTTACAAATTCCGAGAATTTGTCCATATCTTTCCTAGAGAAAGAATGGTTTTCCGCACAAATAGCTTTGATTACACCGCCATTTTCAATAGCGTTTTTAAATACTGAGAATTCAGAATTCTTAAATAACTCAGTTACATTATGTTGTAACATACCAAATCTTAAATCTGGTTTATCACTACCATATTTTTCCATCGCATCAAGATATTTGATTCTTGGGAAAGCGCTAAGTTCAATGTCCTTTAATTCCTTAAATACTTCATGCATACAATCTTCAACGATAGCGAATAAGTCTTCTTCATTTGCGAAGCTCATTTCCATATCGATTTGGGTAAATTCAGGTTGTCTATCAGCTCTTAAGTCTTCATCTCTAAAGCATCTAGCGATTTGGAAATATCTATCCATACCAGAAATCATCAATAATTGTTTATAGATTTGTGGTGATTGCGGTAAGGCATAGAACTTGCCATTATATAAACGAGATGGAACAAGATAGTCTCTTGCACCTTCTGGTGTAGACTTAGAAAGAATTGGTGTTTCTACTTCGATAAAGTCATGATCATGTAAGACTTTTCTAAAGATAGTAGTAACCTTGTCTCTAATCATTAGATTCTTTTGAAGAACTGGTCTTCTTAAATCTAGATATCTATATTTAAGTCTTAAGTCTTCTAAAGCATCAGTTTCATCGGCAATAATCATTGGCGTAGTCTTAGAACTATTTAATACTTTTACTTCTTTTACTAAAACTTCGATTTCACCAGTTTCAAGTTTTGGATTAGCTGTTTCCTTAACACTTACTTCGCCCTTTACCCATAATACATATTCATTTCTTACATCTTTGATAAGTTCAGCATGAGTATCATCAAAGGTAATTTGCGTAATACCATATCTATCTCTTAAATCAATAAAAACAATTGAGCCTAAATTTCTTCTTTTAGAAACCCAACCAGCAAGTTCAACAATCTTACCTGCATCTTCTTTTCTTAATTGTCCACAAGTATGTGTACGATACATTTATTTGTCCTCTCTTTCTTCTAGATAACTAATTAAATCCGTAAATGGAATTGTGTTTTGTTCCTTAGTGATAGTATTTTTAATTGTAACACTCTTATTGTTTAATTCATCTTCGCCAAGAATAATTACATATAAGGCATTCTTTCTATCACTTGATTTAAATTGTGATTTCATAGAACGATCATAATAATTAAGCTCAGTTGTATAGAAATTGTTTCTTAAAACAGTCGCAACTTCTAAGGCATAATTACTAGACTTAGTCATATCTATGACATAACAATCTACATATTCTTCTATATCTGCCAAAGCATCTTCAGCCTTAGCTAAAATAAGAAGTCTTTCCATACCTATCGCAAAGCCAATTCCTGATAATTTTGGTCCACCTAATTCTTCTACAAGGCTATCGTATCTGCCACCTGCAAATACGGTTGCTTGAGCACCAGCGCTAACATCGGTTGATACAACTTCAAATACAGTATCTGTATAATAATCAAGTCCTCTAACAAGTCCTTCATCTACAACGTATGGAATATTTAATGTATCTAGATATGATTTAACTTTTTCAAAATAATCCTTAGCTTCATCTGTTAAATAATCAGACATCTTAGGTGCATTTTTAACATAGTCTTTTTCTCTATCAATCTTGCAATCTAAAATTCTTAATGGATTTTTATGAAGCCTATTCTTACAATCACCACATAAGTCTTCTTCATGTGACGCAAAGTATTCCTTTAGGGCATTAGAATAATCATTTCTTGACTTAGCATCACCTAAGGTATTGATCAACACCTTAACGTTTTTAAGTCCGACAAGTTTAATGTAGTTATAGCCAAGAGCAATTACTTCCGCATCAATCATTGGTGATTTTTCACCAATGTTTTCAATACCCATTTGCGTGAATTGACGTTGTCTTCCTTTTTGTGGTCTTTCATGTCTAAACATTTCTTCAATATAAGCTAATTTGATTGGCAATTCATTTGTATATAGCTTATTTTGAATAACGCTTCTAACAATACCAGCAGTTCCTTCAGGACGAAGTGTATACAAGTCCTTATCATTTGGTGAGAAAGTATACATTTCCTTAGTAACCATATCACTAGTATCGTTGTCTTTTCTAAATACGCCAGCATATTCAAAGACCGGTGTTTTCATTAGCTTATAGCCATAAAGATCTAGCATAATTCTAAAAGAATCTTCTAAGTCTTCAAAATTCTTTAAATCATCTGGCAATAAATCATAAGTTCCTTTTACTGTCTGATACATCTTTTTCCTCCTAAAAATAAAAAAGGTAGCACTAAGGGCGCAATGCGCGGTACCACCTTGATTTGTTACTTTTCTCTTAACGCGAGTTACGACCTATCTTTTCAATAGATTCTAAAGAAGTGTCACTTAAACTTTCTAATAAAACTTGCACCAAACGTTTCTCTCTACACTTAAAAAGCTTAATCAATTTCTTTGTCGATGAGACTATTATATATCAAATTTATTTCCCTTTTAACAAAAGTTCACGCGGTTTTAGTCGGCTTATCGAAATAAAGACAAATAAACAAGATACAAGAATAAAGAAATCATTAACAAGATAAACAAAAGCTATATCGTTATTACTTACTTCTACTTCATATTGCGAATATAAATCTAATTGTTTTTCAAAGACGTCAAAGTCTTCTTCACTTCCTGATATCTTTGCCAATCTTTCTTGTCTTTTTAGATTGTTTTCTAGCAATGAATCTGCTGAAGACTTGGCGATTCTAATACCAAGAGGCAAAGATAAAGTAATAGCCAAAAACGCAATAAGTAATATTTCAATCGCAAAAGATAAAATAGATAAAGTCTTATTTTGACCCATAGATAAAAGAACCGCATATTCTTTTAATCTATTTTCATTTAAGAAAGTCACAACATTTACAAGTAATAAGCAACTAATAATCACCATTACTAAAGAAATAATATTGTATAGTTTCTTAAGATTATCACTTGGCGAAACTATTTTGTTGTATTCTTCTTCATTGGTTTCAACGCTATATTTCTTTAATCTATCAGCTATTCTTTTTTCATTAATCGCATCATTTAATTGCGCAATAAAATCTGTCTTAAGCTTTTCTAAACGATGGCCATCTAACGCAGTTATACCTAAACAATTAGTTTGCACTCTCCTATTAACGTCATTACATATTTCAAATAAGTCATCTCTATTAACAATAATAGATGTTTCATTTGTATAGTAGTTTTCCTTGTTGATATTAGAAGCACTAGAACCATTAGAAAATAAGCCGATGACTTGAAAATTATAAGTAATGTTGTTGATGGTGATATCAATAACATCACCCACTTCAACAGCTGCCCCATCAATATAAGCTCCATTAGAAACTAGTGCACTATAGCGTTCATTATCTTTAAAGTATTCGCCATCGGATAACGTTAATCCTTGTGATGAAAAGACATCATAAGAAGTAGCTGAAAACAAGCCAAATGTTTCAATTAAGTTAGGGTCTGATTCTTGAAAATTAGAAATATTAGAATAAACAATTGTACTATAGGAACTGTTGTAGCTACAATCATTTTCTTTACAATAGTCATCTAAATGATAATCAATATTTTCATATGTCCCATTGACAAGATTAGCGTAACCACCAGTATTTAAATCATCAAATTCTAAATTCGGTATATAGATTTTTATTTCCATATCCGTTTTAACACTTTCCGATATAGAAGACCCTAACCTAGATATACAAGTAGATACAATAATAAAGAAACTTAGTATAAAGATAATAAAGAATATTAAAAGACTATCTTTTCTTCTAGTAATAATAGAT
>CAVEWG010000114.1:0-5502 GCA_963619285.1 Oscillospiraceae bacterium
GTATAGTCATATAAAGATTCTAGTCCTAATTGTTTTAATGTATCATCTAAATCATTTGTTGTATCTATTTCAAACTTAGGAAATGATAGATTTGTATAATGTTTTATATTTGCACTATTGTTTTCTTCATCTAGCCCTTCATATTCTATATAGCTGTTTATAATCTCAGCTAAGGGGTTCGAATCTGGGTTCGAACCCAGATTATTATCAGTAAGTATTCCAACAAAGTAATAATCGCTATCAAGAGACTTTACAAAGCCATCAGCATTATCAGTATGCCAGTAGCCATCTAATGTTTGTTTCATCATACTTACATCAGTTTTAGAATTATCGCTATTGGTAAATTCTTGAATAACTGTTTTATTAGGATTAAATGTAACGTCAAAGTTTCCTTGAACATTTATAGCGTTAAGCAATAATAAGGCACTATCAAAGTCAATATCATCTTCATTGATAATTGAATCAATTAAGCCATTTGTTTTTTCTTTACACCATCCATTTACTTCATCAACTATGTTTTTATCAAAGTCTTCTTCTTTAATAACATCGCCATAATATTTACTTATAGCGTTTTTAGTTTCTTCATCTATTGATAAACCTAAATTAGAATTAAATAACAATGAATTATAAGAAGTAATATCATAACTAGTAGCTTCATAGAATTTATTTAAATCATTAACAGTTAATCCAAGCGCATTTTCTAGTATTAACTTAGTATGGGCCTTATCAGAGTCTACAGCACCATTTGATAGAATAGATAATACCGAATACAAAGAATACGGTGATAATAATGTGTTATCGTTATCATTATTTACTTCATTGAATAAGTTATATACAAATTTGTTGTATTGATCATTAGCTTCTCTTAAATCACTATCTTCAATAAAGATATCTTTCATATCAGTGAGATTATGAATAAGATGTTCTTTATTATCAGAAGTATTAGTTGGCTGTCTTGTTTCTTCTATCTTAGAAGAACTACATCCACATAGCATTAATAAACATAACAAGAATATCATTACCTTTTTCATATTAATCACCTCAACTAGATTATATGAAATATATAGAAAGTTTTAAATGAGCCAAAATAAAAGGTGGAATTCAATATTCCACCAATTACTTAGTCTTAACAATCATAGCCTCATAAGCTCTTAGATAGTTTGCTACATCATTATAATTATGAAGCACTATCTCACCTTGTTTGTTATATGGAGTTCTTTGTACCTTACTTGTAAGATTGATGATAATTAGATATTCATTATCATCTAGAACTCTTTTATACATCAATACATTTTTATTAGATTCTAATCTAATAAAGTTACCGTATATTAAAGCCTTATTATCTTTTCTAAGTTTAATTGCCTTCTTATAGTAATTTAAGATAGAGTTTTCATCATTTTCTTCTTGTTTAACATTACAAGTAACATAATTAGGATTAACATCAATCCAAGGCTTACTATTTGAGAAACCAGCATACTTATCATCACTCCATTGCATAACAATACGTGTGTGATCTCTAGAACCACTGGCTAATCGTTTTAAACAATAATCTTCTTTATACTTAAGTACTTTTGTGTAGTGATTATAGGCATTAATAGATTCTACATCTCTAAATTCATTAACAGAAGTAAATGGATAATTAATCATGCCTATTTCATCACCTTGATAAATATAAGGAGTGCCCTTTAAACTCATTTGTATTGTCACTAGCATCTTAGCTAAGACATTAGTATACTCATTGTTTTTATCAATCTTTGATATCATTCTAGGATTATCGTGGTTATTAAAGAAAACTGTAGGCCAACAATGATTAGAATAATTATCTTGCCATCTAATCATTTCTCTACATACTTTTCTAAAATCAAAGTTATATAAATCAAAACGCATCTTACCAGGATTCTCTAAATGATCAAACGCAAATAGTTGTGTTAATTCATCTGAGTCATCTCCTGTTATATATCTAGCAACCTTAGTACCAGCACCAGGACACTCACCTACCGTATAAGCATTATGTGGTTTTAAACATTTTTCATAGAATTCATTTAAATACTTATCTAAATTAGGACCATGGAAATAGTGTTCAATACCTGTAAAACCAACTAATTTGCCAATTGTTTCATTGCCATCTCTTAATGGTTTGTCCTTAGAAATCATTGATACTACATCTAGTCTAAATCCATCTACACCTTTATCTAGCCAATAGTTAGCTATATTAAACATTTCTTCTCTAACTAATGGATTATCCCAATTTAGATCCATTTGTTTCTTAGCAAACAAATGCAATACATATTTATCTCTTTGTTTATAGTATTCAAAAGCACTGCCCGCAAAAAAGCTAGTCCAGTTTAATGGCTTATCATTCCAAATATAATAATCATCATATGGTTTAATTCCTTCAACTGATTTCTTGAACCACTCATGTTCATCAGAAGTATGATTCATCACTAAATCAATGATGATTCTAATATCTTTAGAATGTGCTATCTTAATTAGATTATCAACATCTTCCATAGTACCAAATTCACTCATAATCTTTTTATAGTCTCTAATATCATAGCCATTATCAGTATTAGGAGAATCAAAAAAAGGACAAATCCATAAAGCATCTACACCTAAGTCTTTTAGATAATCAAGCTTAGAAATAATACCGTTGATATCACCTATTCCATCATCATTACTATCTTTAAAAGATCTTGGATATATTTGATAAAATACAGCTTCTTTCCACCATTCCTCTTTAACTTCACAATTATCATCTAGCTCTTTAAAATCAAAACAATTCAATAAATCAACAAAGGCATCTATAGCCTTATCATCAAACTTATTAAAAGTAAGATACTTTAAATTCTTTAACTTTATATTTTTAATAAAAGTCTTCTCAATGATACTTTCATCCATTCCTAAGGAATAGAATAAACGAGCAAGTAAATCGTGTCCTGAAGCAGTCTTAAACACATCAGACAATCTTGAATCTCTTGTAACTAACATATGTAACCTTCTTTAACTAATATTATACAAGCTTGTTTTGATTAGTTGATGGAGAAAATTAGGTAAAGCTTGCTATAATGTAGTTACTAAAGACAATAAGTGGTTACCTCCTCTTTTTGAAACTTTGGGAGCTTCTTGAAACTAGAACCAAGAAGCTTTCTTTTTAAAATAATAAAAAACAGCTTACTGCTAAGGTTCGAACCCCGGTAGTAAACTGTTTTATAAACGCTTATATAATTACTTTAATGTTATTAATAGGTTCAAAGTCAATCACCTTATGCTCAGTAATGTAATTAGCTAATTGTTCAACCATACTAGTTGATATTTCTTTTACAGTTGGAGCGTTCTTTATCATATTAAAGTTACCACCACCACTTGCTCTGTAGTTATTTACACATAAAGTAAAATTATCATCATCTTTTACAGGTACACCATTTCTAGTTAAAGATATGATTCTTTGTCCTATTGGATTAGATGCTTTGATTGTATATTCAACACCATCAACCATATCATAGTTGTATTTCATAGGCTTTGGCTCTAGAAATGATTTAGAGATGATTATTTGATTGTTTTCAACATCAAAGTATTCCGCACACTTCTCAAGATATTCTTTTAATATCTTGCCTGTAATAGCTTTTATAACAGATGTATTTGGAAATACATAGGTACTAACTAAATCACGCATTGTGATATCACTGTTAAAACCCGTTACTCTATCAAATAAAGCATTAGCATTTAAATCGGCACCACTTACTGTTTTAGAAACCAAGTTTAGGAAAGTAACAACCTGCGATTTATGAAGCCTGCCTTCATCTTCATCATAGATCTTTAAGTCGACATTGCAGTGGCCTAAAGGTGTATCCAACCATTTTTGACATTGTTTCTCTTCTTCATCTATTGTAGATAAAAGATTATTATCAGGGTATGTGTCTACTTTAATAACCTTAGACTCTATTCTATCTTCATAGATATCTATGCAAGCAAGTTCTGTTCCCCTATCTTTAGTTTGAGTATAAACGGTATTAAATAATTTACCTGATAAAGAACGGTGTTGATGTCCTGAAATAAGCACATCAATGTCTTTGATATTTTCTAACATTTGATAGCCAACGTTCTCACCTGTTAGATCTTCAGTTGGAGCACCAGTTTCCAAATCTTTTTCAAAGCCACCATGATATACACATATGATGTAATCTGGATGTTCATTTTTCTTTAAATAGTTAACTGTATTTAACGCACTATCATAAGCCTTGATAAACTTAGAATTTGTAATATGTTCTTTTGATTCCCAATTAGGAATATAGTCAGTAGTTAAGCCAAAGATTGCAATTCTTTTATTGTCGATTTCCTTAATTGTATAAGGACAACCAATAACTTCATCTTTATAAAGAATATTAGAAGTAATACACTTAGCATTTACTTGTTTTAAATAAGAAAGCAATACTTCTTCACCATAGTTATAATCATGATTACCAATGTTTATATAATCATAGCCAATATAATTTAAGGCTTTAGCAACCGGTACAATATCTTTATTGTTATAGCGCATATGGTAATACATTAAAGGAGAACCTTCTAGATTGTCACCATTATCAATTAGAATAGTATTTTCATCTCTTAAAGAATTAATTAAAGTACTAATTCTTGCATAGCCGATATTCTCTTCTTTATTGTTTGCATAAGAATAAGGATAAACATATCCATGTACATCGCTTGTAGCAAGTATACGGATTCTGCCACCCATTAGCGTTCACCTCTAGCAAGTCTAGCACGAATCTTAGTAGAGAAGAATTCAATTAATAATACAAGTACTATAAGAGCCCATAAGAAAGCACCAACCATTGACCAACGTCTTGAATTGATTGCCATAAGCATACTAGCGCCAATACCACCAGCTCCAACAATACCAAGTGTAGTGGCGTCTTTTAAGTTGATGTCAAAACGATAAATAATTGTTGAAATAAAACTTGCGCTAAGTTGAGGTAAGATGCCACATCTTACTTTATCAAAAGTAGAACAACCAGCTGCATCTAGTGCTTCTAGAATGCCTGTATCTAAATCTTCAATAGCTGTGATATACATTTTAGAAATCATACCAATTGAACAAATTGATTGCGTAACTACACCACAGAATGCATTAGGGCCAGTAACTCTTATCCAAACAAGTGCCCATACCAACGATGGAATTGTTCTAATGCCCAAGATGATAGCTCTAAAGATATAAGCAATCCATTTAGGAACAACATTTGTACTAGCTAGAAAAGAAATTGGTAAGGCTAAAACACCACCAATTAAAGTACCAAGTACTGCAATGGCGATAGTTTGTAAAATCAAGTAGGGAACACCTTCCGTAGACAAATCAAACATCAAAGAAGTATCAGGATGAGTTAAACCCGAAAGAATGCCATTGGCAGCTGTTAAATCTACTCTAGTGCCTAAGTCTATTCCATTAGAGCTATATACAGCAAGTCCTAATACAATTAGGAAAATTAATATTCTAACCCAAAGTTTTCT
>CAVEWG010000115.1:0-5460 GCA_963619285.1 Oscillospiraceae bacterium
AACAATACTGCAACTAACTTCTACATGTTTATGATGAACTATGTTGCTTATTTCTTGACTGGAATTGTTGGTGTAGCTGTTGTAACTGCATCTAGCTTTTCAATGATGATGAGAATTTGGGATGGTGTAACTGACCCATTTGTTGGCTATTTTGTTGATAAGACAAATGGCAAATTTGGTAAGAATAGACCATTTATGTTAATTGGTAATATAATTCTTTGTGTATCAAGTTTTATCTTATTCCATGTAACACAAAAATTGCCTGAAAACACATCTGTTCGTTTTGCATTCTTTATTGTTGTAGCAGCTATCTACTACATTGGCTATACTTTCCAATGTGTAGTAACTAAGTCTGCTCAAACATGTTTAACAAATGATCCTAAACAAAGACCATTATTCGCTGTATTTGATGGTATCTATAACACTGTATTGTTTACAGTTTTAGCTCTTGTAACTGCTAAATTAGGTACAAAATACGGAACTATGGCATGTGAAGGTGTGTTCCATGAATTATGGCTTATGACAGCTATTTGTTCATTTGTATTAACTTGTATCGCTATTTTCTGTATCGCTCCAAAAGATAAACAAGAATTCTTTGGAACTGGTGTTCAACAAAAAGTTGGCTTAAAGGATTATTGGGAAACTTTAAAAGGAAACAGAGCTATTCAAATGCTAGTAGTAGCTGCTTCAACTGATAAACTTGCTTTATCCGCTAAGACTTCAACTGTTACTTTAGTATTGTTCGCAGTACTTGTTGGTAACTATTCAATGCAAGGTACTATGACTGGTATTTGTAATATTCCTGGTTTAATTCTATTAATATTCTGTGTCGGTGGTATCGCAACAAAGCTTGGTCAAAAGCGTGCCATGGTAATTGGCAGTATCGGTGGTATTATCATCAATGTTCTATATATCCTTCTTTGGATATTTGGCGATCCTACAAGCATGTGCAATGCAAATGGTGGCTTACAATGGAGTTTCTTTACAATCGCATATGTTGTCTTAACTATTGCTTATACAGGCTTCAATGGTATTTCAAGTAATATCGTTATTCCAATGACTGCCGATTGTGCTGACTATGAAGTATATAGAAGTGGTAAATATGTTCCAGGTTTAATGGGCACATTATTCTCACTTGTTGATAAGCTAATTTCTTCATTTGCGCCAATGATTGCTGGATTATTGTTTGCTTCTATTGGCTTTAAAGATGCTTTACCAGATGTAACTACACCATATAGTGTAGAACTTAGAAACGTAACATTGTTCTTAGCTTATGGCATGATCATTATTGGCTTAATCTGTAACTTAATCGCTATGAAGTTCTATCCATTATCTAAGGAATTCATGGCTGAAATTCAAGATAAGATTGCTGAAATAAAGAAGAAAGCTGTTAGCCAAGAAGCTTAAGGAGATTATTAAATGAGCGCAAAGAAAAGTAATATTTTTGTTAGAGGAATTGATTATCTATTTGCCCTAAAGGAAAATAGACAACCAGTAAGAGTTAAGAGAAGTACGTATCTTTTGGTTGCGCTCTTACTTGGTTGGTGTGGTGGACATAGATACTTGTCTAAACAATATGGATTATTTGTATTATATTTGTTATTGTTTTGGACGGGTTTCCCTATCGCCATGACAATTATTGATTTATTAATCGCAATACCGCTTCCAGTAGATGAAGAAGGGTATATTATGGTTTGAAAGGATGATTATGAGACAAACTTACGATTTTAATTTTAAATGGGCCTTTAGTAAACAAGCTAAAGAAATCCCAACAGAAGTACCAAAAGATTGGTATTTTGTAAACTTGCCGCATACTTGGAACGCAATTGATGGCCAAGATGGCGGGAATGATTATTATAGAGGAACGGCCTACTATGCAAAGTCTTTCAACAGATCTGATTTAACAGAAGGGAAAGATGATGCTGGCAAACTATATTATTTAGAATTTCAAGGTGCCAATGCTTCAGCTACTGTTTATGTAAATGGTAAAAAATTAACTCATCATGATGGTGGCTATTCTACTTTTAGAGTAAATATCACTAATGAAATGAAAGATGAAAATCTTGTGGTAGTTGAAATTGATAACTCTGTTAATGATAGAGTATATCCACAAAAAGCTGATTTCACTTTCTATGGTGGTCTATATAGAAAAGTTAATATTATTTCTGTAGATGAATCACATTTTGATTTAGACTACTTTGGTGGCCCAGGGCTTAAAGTAACACCAACACTTAAGGGAAATGAATGGGAAGTTACTATTGAAAGCTATGTTACAAATCCAAAAGAAGGTTTAAGTATTAAAAATACAGTCTATGATGCACAAGGTAATGTGGTTGAAACCGTTACTAAAGCAGTTAATGAAAACGTTGCTACTTTGCCAATTAAGAATGCTCACTTGTGGGATGGAGTAGATGATCCTTATCTATATTCAGCTACTGTTGAGCTATTAAAAGGGGGAGAAGTTATAGACTTAGTGGGTACAAGATTTGGATGTAGAACATTTGCGATTGACCCTGAAAAAGGCTTCTTCTTAAATGGCAGATCTTATCCACTACATGGTGTATCAAGACACCAAGATAGATGGGGCTTAGGCAACGCTCTTCTTCCTGAACATCATAAAGAAGATATTGAACTAATTTGTGAAGTAGGGTGCACAACAATTCGTCTAGCACATTATCAACATGATCAATATTTCTATGATTTATGTGATGAAAAAGGTCTAGTAATTTGGGCTGAAATTCCTTATATTTCTGCTCATATGGTAAATGGTAGAGAAAATACTATCTCACAAATGAAAGAACTAGTTGTACAAAACTACAATCACCCTTCTATTTGTGTATGGGGTCTATCTAATGAAATCACTATGGATGGTGCATCTAGTGAGGATTTAAGAGAAAATCATAAGACCTTAAATGATATGGTTCATGATATGGACAAGACAAGGCTTACAACCATGGCTGTAGTATCAATGTGTGATATTAATGATCCATATATTACAATTCCAGATTGTATTTCATATAACCATTACTTTGGCTGGTATGGAGGCGATACTTCAATGAATGGTCCTTGGATGGATAATTTCCATAAGGTACATCCAGATATCGCAATTGGTATGAGCGAATATGGTTGTGAAGGCTTAAATTGGCATACTTCTAGCCCTACTCAAGGTGACTACACTGAAGAGTATCAAGCTTACTATCATGAAGAATTAATCAAACAATTGTTTACACGTCCTTATATTTGGTCAACACATGTTTGGAATATGTTTGACTTTGGTTGTGATGGCAGAAATGAAGGCGGCGAAAATGGTCAAAACCATAAGGGCCTAGTTACTTTCGATAGAAAATATAAGAAAGATGCTTTCTATGCTTATAAGGCTTGGTTGTCAAAAGAACCATTTGTTCATATTTGTGGTAAGCGTTATGTAGATAGAGTAGAAGATGTAACTAAGGTTACTGTTTATTCTAACCAACCTACAGTTGAATTATTCGCTAATGGTGAAAGCTTAGGCAAGAAGCAAGCTAGTGATCATTTCTTCTATTTCGATGTTCCAAATAAAGGAATCACAAAATTAGTTGCGATTGCAGGTACTTGTGAAGATGAAAGCGAAATTCATAAAGTAGATAAGTTTAATGAAGCTTATAGATTAAAAGAAAAGGGCGCTGTTCTGAATTGGTTTGATATTACTGCACCTGAAGGCTACTTCTCTTTGAACGATAGAATTGACGCTATTATGGCAAATCCTGAAGGAGCTAAAGTACTTGGCGATTTATTCAAAGTTGCGATGGCTCATTCACAAATGGCTAAGAAAGATGATAAAGGTGAAATGAGTCTATCTCCTGCCATGATGAAGATGATGGGTAGCTTCACATGTATCCGTCTTGTTAGCATGATGGGCGTTATGGGCGGTAATGCTGATAAGGAAGGCTTACTGGCCGTTAATGCTTTATTAAATAAGATAAAGAAATAAAAAAAGAGTATATTAAATAATATGAAAAAAGCGAGTGAACTATTAAAAGTATATAAAAACGAAAATGGTCCAGATATCGCTATGGTAACAGACCGTCTTATTGAAAAAGACGGTCTGTTCTTTAAAGATATAGATGGATCAAAAGAATTTAAAGAATTTGATGACTGGAGAATATCTCCAGAAGAACGTGCGAAAGCATACGTAAAAGAGTTAAGTGTGGAAGAAAAGATTGCTCAATTATTTATTTCTGATTGGCGTATGGGTAAGTATCCATGTGGTATTAAGGATCATGTACCTGTTTTAGATGAATCAGGAATTTTAGATAATGGTGAACTAAATGGTAAGTCTATCTTTGGTGAACAACATCTTCCAGGTACTGAAACTATGCTAAAGCAGTGGTTTTCAAGACACTTAATTTTAAGAGCTAATCCTAGTCCTAAAGATTTAGTAGAATTCTTGAACCAACTACAAGCAGAAGCGGAAGAATGTAAACACTTTGTACCAGTTTCAGTTGTTTCTAATTCTCGAAATGAAAATGCTGAACCTGTATTTGGTATGAACGAGGCAAGCGGCGTCTTTACAACTTATCCTGGTACTTTAGGCATTGCGGCTGCTTGTAAAGGTGATGGCAATCTAGATGTTATTGATAAGTTTGCGGACACTGTTAGAAAAGAGTGGAATGCTTGTGGTCTTTTAAAGGGCTATATGTATATGGCCGATTGTGTAAGTGATCCAAGATGGCAAAGAAGCTATGGCACTTTTGGTGAAGATCCTGAATTTATCGAAGAAGTATTTGAACACTTAATTCCTGGTATTCAAGGTGGATCTGATGGTGTTAGTAAAGATGGTGTGGCCATGACTGTAAAACACTTCCCAGGTGGCGGAGCTAGAGAAAATGGCTTTGATCCTCACTATAAAGCAGGACAATGGAACGTATATGCAACTGAGGGTAGTTTAGAGAAATATCATGTTAGAGGCTTTAAACCTGCGATTAAGCATAATGCAGCTTCTATCATGCCTTATTATTCAAAGCCTTCAAAAGAAAAGAGTGCTCCTCAAAAAGATGAACAAGGTAATATAATACCATTTAATCCTTATGGTTTTGCCTACAACAAGTATTTTATTGATGAGAAGTTAAGAAAACAAATGGGCTTTAAGGGCTATATCAATTCTGATACAGGCATTGTCCATAATATGTGTTGGGGTGTAGAAGCACTTGATAAACCAGAACGTATTGGTTTTGCGATTACCCAATCTGGTGTAGATTTAATTAGCGGCTTATTTGATAACGAAATCGGCTTAGAAGCTTATAATAGAAGTAAGAATGATTACTATGATACTCACAATGTACCAGATGGCTTTAAAAAGGAAGATTTAGTTTTAACTGATGAATCAATAGATAGAGCTGTTACTAGAACTTTAACTGAAATGTTTGAGCTTGGTATGTTTGAAAATCCATATAAGGATGTAAAGCATGCAGAAGAAACTGT
>CAVEWG010000116.1:0-5440 GCA_963619285.1 Oscillospiraceae bacterium
TATTATATCAATAACCCTATCTAATTCACTTATTTTTTTATTTAGCTTATCAACACTCATATCTTTATTATGATAACTATATCTTTGTTTAAGATCTTTTAAATACTCTAACAAGATATTTCCCCTCTTTTGAAGTAGTATTGGACCGTAGGCTATTTCAATGTCACTATATTTTTCATGATACTCAGTATCAAAAACTACAATTTGATAAAACTTATCTTCCCTAAGTATTACTTCATCGACAATTGTGTAATTATGATCACTAATATATTGTCTTAATTTATCTACATCTTTATTAACTTGAACAATGATTTTTTCATACTTTGAAAGATCTTTACCCTCAAAAATATCCATTACGGTATAATAACCCATTCCTGCAATGACAATGATTTGGCCATCATCTTTTACATCTGTTAATCCATCACTTAATAAAGGAATAACTTTACCATTTAAATTATATTTATCAATCGTTTCTTTGGCATGATTTAAAGGACCAATCTTATTGTCTACTGCATATACTTTATCGCTGATATGATTAGTAACTAAAAAACAAGGTAGTAGACCATGGTCACTTCCAATGTCATATACTACCTTATTTTTATCTACTAATTTAGCAATTTCTAATAATCTTCTTGACAGCATTAGCGCTTATCATCCAAAAATTCTTTTAAACGTTTGCACTTAGTAGGATTCTTCAACTTTCTTAAAGCCTTAGCCTCAATTTGTCTAATTCTTTCTCTAGTTACATCGAATTCTTTTCCTACTTCTTCTAAAGTTCTAGTTCTACCATCTTCTAGGCCAAATCTTAGTCTTAATACTTTTTCTTCTCTTTCAGTAAGAGTTTGAAGAACTAAGTCAATTTCTTCCTTTAATAATTCATTATTGGCATATTGATCAGGAGAAATAGTAGCCTTATCCTCAATGAAGTCACCTAAGTGTGAATCATCTTCTTCACCAATTGGTGTTTCAAGTGAAACTGGATCTAGGGCAATCTTTTGAATTTCTCTTACCTTATCAGCAGACACGCCATTGCCCATTCTCTCAGCAATTTCTTCAGCACTAGGATCTCTACCTAATTCTTGTACAAGTTGTCTTTGAATACGTGTCATCTTATTGATTGTTTCAACCATATGAACAGGAATTCTAATAGTTCTAGCTTGGTCAGCGATAGCACGCGTAATAGCTTGTCTTATCCACCATGTTGCATAAGTAGAAAACTTAAAACCTTTATGATAATCAAATTTATCAACAGCTTTAATTAAACCTAAGTTACCTTCTTGAATTAAATCAAGGAATAACATACCTCTACCAGTATATTTCTTGGCAATCGCAACAACTAGACGCAAGTTAGCACTGACAAGTTCTTTTTTAGCTTCTTCAGCATCAGGACCACCTGCCTCAATACGCTTTGCGATTTCAATTTCTTGATCAGCCTTTAATAGAGGTACTCTACCAATTTCCTTTAAGTACATCTTAACTGGATCATTTACCTTAGTATATTTGCTTGCAGCTTCATAGTTGATGACAATGTTCTTTTCAGAATCTTCATCTTCGCCATCTTCGCTAGCTAAGAAATCATCATCATCTAAATCTTCTTCATCTTCTGTTTCTTCTACTAAATCAATGTTTTCACTATTTGCCCAATCATAGAATGCTTCTACATCATCATCAGACATATCAAAACGATCTAGAGCTTGTATAACATCTTTTTGATCAATATCAGCCTTAGTCTTATTTAATTCAACTAAGAAACTCTTTAATTCATCTAAATCATTGAACTTTCTGTTAGCCAATGTCGACTGCATATTAGGCTTCTTTTCTTCCCTAATAACACGAGGCTCATACTTCTTTGGCTTAGCGATAGAAATTTGTTTCTTAGGCTTTGAAACCTTCTTTTCCTCTATCTTTTCTTCAACCTTAATAGTGTTTGAACCTTTTTCAGCCTTTTTAACTTCTTTCTTTGGTTCTACTTTAGTTTCCTTAGCTACCTTTTTAGCTTCTTTCTTAGATTCTACTTTTACTGCAACCTTTTTAGTTTCAGCCTTAGTTTCTTTTGTAGCTTTCTTTTCTTCTTTTATTTGTTTCTTTGTTTCCTTAGAAGGCTTATCTTCCTTTTTCTTAGTTACTTCTTTCTTTGTAGCTTTTTCTTTCACGGGTTTTTTTGTTTCCTTTGTTTCTTTTTTACTTGCCATTTTTGCCTCCCAATTCTCTAAGTATATCTGTATATTCCTTTATATATTCCTTGGTTTCATCATCCATTACTAGAGACTTTTTAATTTTCTTCTTTAAATAATCTTTCCTTTGTTTGATTATTTCTTCTTTGACTCTTTTGATAGAACCTAAAAGAATATCTTTATCATATGCAGATGGTAAATTTTCAACTGTACCTAAATTAACAATTAGGTTTTTAACATCTTCATCATCTACTTCATCATATAAAGTAGACAAGTCGCATCCATCTTTTTTACGATATTCATCTTGAATAATACTAGCTAGTTTACTATTAGTATCATTTAATAAATATCCAAGATCTTTATGAAAAATCATCACTGCATCTTTACTGATAGCCATTTGCGAAAGAATAATATATTCCGCTTTACTAAGACCGTCTAGTAATAGCTCATTATACGATTTTCCCTTAACATTATAACCGATATCATCGTTTTTTACGCTATTATTAGCGTTTATTCTGATTTTGGTTATTTCATATAATTCATTACGATAATTATCCCTATCATATTGATCATTTAGCTTATCAATTAAAGAAGAAATATCAATCGCCATCTTCTTACGATTTGAATAATTATCAAGGTTGTAACTTTCCCTATAAAACTTAATCACATAGTCAATATAAGACAAACGTCTACTAGCTAAATCACGAAGTGCGTTCTTACCATTTGAAGTAATTATTTCATCAGGATCAAGTCCGGTATCATTATCAATCACTTCAGCGTTTATGCCCTCTTGTAAAAGTAGACCACCTAATTTTAGATTAGCGTTTTTACCAGCCTTATCGCCATCATATGATAAGACAATTATCTTGCCTAATTCTTTTAACAACTTGATTTGTTCATTAGTACAAGCAGTGCCAAGGGTTGCCACCACATTATCAATTCCCGCCCTTTTGTAGGCAATAACATCCATTACACCCTCAGTTACTATTACATAACCCTTTTGTTTACTAGAAGTAATAGCTCTATGATAGTTAAAAATAACATCGCCCTTATTATAAAGAATAGTACCACCACTATTTATATACTTAGAATCAGAAAAATTAGTAAAGTCTCTAGCTGTAAAAGCGATAGGATTGCCATTTTTATCATGAATTGGAAAAGTAATACGTGAATGAAATATATCATATAATCCGTTTTTTCCAAAGCTTGAGACGCCAACTTTAATCATGTCTTCATCACTATATTCCTTGGCTCTTAATACAGTTGATACTTTATCGCCATCCGGATTGAAACCAATCTTAAATTCCTTGATGATGTCTTCATCGATACCACGATTAATTAAATACTCTTTAGCACTTAGTCCAAGTTTGGTACCAGTTAAACAATAGTTAGTATATTCAATATAATCGTTTAATAAGTTATGATATCTTTCATTAGGATTAACCTTTTTGTAGGTGCTTTCAATTTCAATTGGCTTACCAGCAATATCAGCTACTTCTTTTACTGCTTCTAGAAATGGAACTTTCTTATAGTTTTTAACAAAGGTATAGGCATTACCACCATTGCCACATACAAAGCACTTATATAATTGTTTTTCTTGGCTGATGCTTAAAGAAGGATCATGATCATCATGAAAAGGACAAATAGCACTATAGCCTTTGCCCTTAGGTATGACATTAATATAATGACCAATGACATCAACGATATCCACACTTCTAAGGATATCGTCAATTGTTTCCTTGTTTACCATCAACTAATATTTGATTCTTTCCTTAATATAATCCTTTAAATCATCAATATTGATACGTTCTTGTTTCATTGAATCTCTTTCTCTAACCGTTACGCAATGATCGTTTTCAGAATCAAAGTCATATGTAACGCAGAATGGAGTACCAATCGCATCATTTCTTCTATATCTTTTACCAATTGAACCAGCTTCATCATATTGACATGAGAATTCACTAGTTAATTCACTAAATAACTTTGTTGCAGGTTCTGATAACTTCTTAGATAAAGGACATACACATACTTTAACAGGAGCGATACTTGGATGAATATGCATAACAATTCTTTCATCGTTTTCACCAACAGTCTCTTTATCATAAGCATCACAACATATCATTAAGAACAATCTTTCAACACCAACTGAAGGCTCTACACAATATGGGATATATTTCTCATTTGTTTCAGGATCTAGATAATTTAAGTCCTTGCCCGAGAATTCACTATGACGCTTTAAGTCATAATCAGTTCTATCAGCGATACCCCATACTTCTCCCCAATCAGTAAATGGGAAGGCATATTCAATATCACTAGTTCCCTTAGAATAGAAAGCTAATTCCTCAGGATCATGAGGTCTTACTCTTAGGTTATCCTTATTGATACCAAGCTTTAAGATAAAGTTGAAACAATAGTCAACCCAATACTTATACCAATCTAAATCTTCACCAGGCTTGCAAAAGAATTCAAGTTCCATTTGTTCAAATTCTCTAACTCTGAATATAAAGTTACCAGGTGTAATTTCATTTCTAAATGACTTACCAATTTGACCAATACCAAATGGAAGTTTCTTGCGTGAAGTACGAAGAACATTATTGAAGTTAACAAAGATACCTTGTGCTGTTTCAGGACGCAAATATACAACTGATTTAGCATCCTCCAGTGTTCCAATAAAAGTCTTAAACATTAAATTGAAAGCACGCGCACCAGTAAAATTGTGCTTACCACAATTTGGACACTTGATGTTATGTTCCTCAATCATCTTGTCCATTTCTTCAAAAGACTTGCCATCAGCACTTAGGCCTGTTGCTTGCTCGATTAATTGATCAGCTCTAAATCTAGACTTGCATTCTTTACAATCCACCATGGCATCCGCAAAGCCCTTCAAGTGTCCTGTTGCTTCCCAAGTCTTAGGATTCATGATAATAGAACTATCAATTCCTACATTGTATGGTGAAGTTTCAATAAATTCTTTCCACCATAGGTCTTTAATATTTTTCTTTAAAGCAGCACCAAGAACACCAAAGTCCCAAGAATTAGATAAACCACCATAGATTTCTGAACCTTGGTAGACAAATCCACTGCTTTTTAAATGTGATACTATTTCGTCAAAATTATACTTACTAGGCATACAAAAACTCCTTTTTTAAACATGATAATTATAGCATAGCCCCATGGATTAAATAGTTAATTTAAAAAAACAAATTAACTAGATAACCTTTACTTAATATATTAAAAACCTTTACTTTTTATGTATAATTATATTA
>CAVEWG010000117.1:0-5368 GCA_963619285.1 Oscillospiraceae bacterium
GACCACATATTTTTAGATTCTGTTCTTAAATCTCTAATCGAATAAAAGTTCATAAACATCCTCCTATTGTTATGGTACACAGTTGTGTCCATATTATCAACATAATCGTAGTAAATGTTATGATGCATTTCATTTATTTGTTTCAAAAGCAATTCGTTAATCGCTTGTTAAGGGTACTATTTTTTTATTTTCTTCAAAAATAGTACCCTTAAGTTCAATTTTGTATTATTAATGAGCTAGAAAGAGAAATATAACGCATTTAAATTGCCAACAGTAGTGATGATTTCAAAAAAACACTTTTTTTACTCTTTTGAATTGTATCGAGGCCAAAAAATTGACCTCGATAATTATTCAGTTTCACTTTTCTTCAATACAAAAAGAAAGGACTCCATATGGAATCCTTAAATTCATTATTCACCAACAGGCTTAGTAGTTAACATGGTCTTAATAAGCTTAGCGCCATTAACACCACCCATAAAGGTTTCTTTTTCTCCAAAGCGCATTATCTTCTTATTAGTCTTCGTATATGGTGTCCACTTTAATAAGTCCTTACTATTTGGATCGCCAGTTCTTACAAAGTTTAATAGATACTCGTTCATTTCTTTGCTTAAGGCATAATCCTTATCAGTCATTGGTCGCCAACAATTATCTAATGTACCAAACCAATACCATAAGTCGCCACTATGCCATGCACCACATTTATCGCCTGGAAGTTGTCTATCAAAGAAATATAAGTAAGCTTTGTTACCCATCTTTTCTACTGATAAACATAATTCTTTGGCCATCTTATGCAAGATTGGCGGCACAATATCCTCAGAATTAGAACCAATGATATATGGAATATTTAACAATTCACTATTTTCAGACTTGTCAACTAGAAACTCGCCATCAATAACAGGAACCGTAGACATTGGATATTGTTTCTTATATTTATTCTTTATTACATTCCATGCGTCAAATAATTTCTTTGGATCAAGTTTCTTAAATTCATCAGCTGACTTACATCCTGATTCTTTAATAACCTCATCCCAGAAATCATAGAATTCATCAACCTTTTGGCATTTACCTAAAATATTAGAAGTTCCTCCACCTGAACTCATAACAGCACCCGCTACTAATCCTTTAGTAAGAGGACTTAATACTAATCTTTGAACAGACATAGCACCAGCTGATTGGCCCATGATAGTCACTTTATCTTTATCACCACCAAAGCTTTCAATGTTGTGATTAATCCACTTTAGAGCCGTTAATTGATCATATAGACCATAGTTACCAGTCTTACCTAATTCTTTGATACAGGCAAAGCCAAGAGGACCTAAACGATAATTGATGGTAACACCAATTACACCCTTTGTAGGCCAAATAGGACCATCAAAGTGTTTCTCATGCCCACATCCTCCAGTAAAGCCACCACCATGGATATAGAACAATACTGGAAGTTTGTCACCCTTTTTAGCATTTTCTGGTACCCAAATATTTAAGAATAAACAATCTTCGCTATAAGTGTAGCTTTCACCTTTTCTAAATTCATTGTAGTAGAACTTCTTTTCTTCTAAGTCTTCTTCATTAATGAAAGTTCTAGGTTGAATTGAACAATCACCATATTTATCGGCCTTATAGACACCTTCCCAATGTGTTACCTCTTTGGGGTATTCAAATCGATTTGCTGTTGCATATCTAATACCCTTATAAGCAATCACACCTTCATGTTTACAAGTTGTACCCTCAATTTTTCCACAAGGTGTTTCAATAATTTTCATATCTCTCCCATCTAGAGCCCAAAAACTCTTTCAGCATTTTTATAACAAATCTTCTCATAAGCATCTTTACTTAGATTACCATTTTCATATTGTTTATCTAACCACTTGCCTAATGGAAATTCCATTTCAATGTTAACCATATCTGTGGCAAAAAATAAACGATCTTGAAACTTTTCTAAAAACGCTAGACCAAATTTTTCATCACGCATAATGACATTGCCACCACTATTGGCGCTTAAATCGCCATATAGATTAGGATACTTTTTGAAAAGATAGGGAAGTCTACCACCTGCTTTAACTTCACCTTGTCCCCAAGAGTTACGACCTTCTTTATCACCAGGAGCATCGCCACTCATTTCAATCCAGAAACTTTGTGAATGGCCAAGCAATTTTAAATTAGGAAATTTTTTCAAAGTTTCTTCAAGTAGTGGCAGCCCTGGATCATCTACAATACCATAGCTATAGCCAACTTCAGGGGACATATGAAAAGTAACCGGTAAGTTTAAACTTTCTGCTGCTTCAAATACCTTTTGAAGGAAAGAAGAATCAATCCTTTGATTAATGGCTAATTCCCCTATTCCGATTGCGCCTTCAGATTTATATTTAGTTAATCTTTCTAAAATAGTATCCTCATCTTTATAATCTAAATTGCACATCCATGCATAAGTATCAGGATAAGTATCAGCTAATTCTTTATTATCAAAGTTTTTCCCAAAAGCGACATCATCACCCATTGACATAAGTACCGCTTTGCTTATTCCTAAATCATGTAAATGCTTAATCATCTCTTTACCAGATGAAACAAACATTTGTTCGCTTTTTATAGATTCTTTACTTACATGAAGATGTAAATCAATTTTATTTATTTTTTGCATGTTTAACAGCTAAATCAGCATACATCTTTTCAGTTGTATCCTTATCTAGATTAAATATTAGACCAATACCAATTAGTTCTAATACACAAGTAACAATTGGAACAGCATTTACTAGATAATAGATATTATTAACAGTAGCAGCTGATTGAACAACACCAGCACCTGATACATAACCAATTAAGCCAAGAGAAGCAGCAGCACCAGTAGATGCGATAGTAGAACCAATCTTTCTTGAGAAAGTATACATTGAATACATACTACCATCACTTCTAAAATCATCTTTCCATTCACTATAATCAAGACAATCTGTAACAAATGCCCAAATTAACATTGTGAAGGCGGTTTGACCAATAGTTGCCAAGACACTTATTGCAGTATATACATAAACATTTGGAATTTGTACAACTAATTTTATTAAGCTTAATACCAAACAATAAGCACTAGCCACAACAATTACTTTCTTTTTGCCAAACTTAGAAACAAGCTTTGGAATAAGTGGGAAACAAATCAATAAAGCTGGAATAGTAGCCAAACTATAAATTGTCATAGCACCTGTATTTTGGTAGTATTCTTTAAAGATATAACTTGAAAGTTGACTATTACCAGTGATAAATAACATACTACCGATAGTGGCAACCATTACACCAACTAAAGGTCTATTTTTAAATACATGTGACAATACTTTCTTGAATTCAAATTTTTCACCTTTTTCTTTAATATGAATTCTTTCAAGCGTTAACTTACTTAACAAGAAGTAACAAAGCAAACTACATACGCCAAAGATAACAGCTAATAAAGTAAATCTTTCAGGCATGATATTTGAATTAGAATCAAAACAAATAACAGGCACAAAAGTTAAAGCTCCAATGCCTACAGCTGTTCCACCAATTGATCTAGCACGTGATAACTTACTACGGTTGATTGGATCATCTGATACAACTGATGCCATAGCACCAAATGGCATTGAAGTACCAGTATAAGACATACCATATAGTACATATACAAAGGCAACCCAAGCATGCAACGCAAAGCCAGTGAATGATACATTAAAGAAACATAGTACTCCTGATAAAGCTAGAGGAATAGCGAATAGCTTAATCCAAGGCTTAAACTTATCACCAGACTTACCCAATTTAAATCTATCAGGCAAAGAACCAATCATTGGATCATTAATGGCATCCCAAAGTCTTGCTACCAAGAACAGACCCGCCATCCAAGTTGCTTCAATTCCTAGTACATATGTACAGAAAGTAAGGAAATAAGCATCAACAAACAAATTGACGAAGCTACCAGCCATATCGCCAAATACGTAACCAAGTTCGTCTTTCCAACTAAATGGACGAACATCTTTCTTTTCCATAATAAATCTCCTTTCATGGAATTAGTTTTTTGATGATTACATGATAAAAGAAAAAGATTTGCAATAAAATTGCAATAAAAGTATTATTTGTTGCAAATATGGTAATTTGTTATAGAATTAACTTATGAAAATGTCTGAAGTTGCTAAATTATACAAAATACCACCCGATACCTTTGCCATTCTACAAACCAAAGAAGACAAAGAAAAATTTTTTATAAATAATCCATTATCAGATAACTTCTATCAAGAACTAGAAATGGACTCTAAATACGTCGATGCCCATCAAGACGTTAGCTTCGATAAGGAACAAGTTAATCTACACTCGCATGAGTTTTATGAATTATTGTATTGCCGAACAGGTAAAATAGAATATTATCTAGGAACGGAAAGATTTAAAGTCGAAAGTGGTGATGTCATAATAGCCCCACCTGGCATAAGTCATAGACCAGTCTTTCCTCAAAAGTTAGAAGAACCATATCGAAGATATGTTATGTGGATATCAAAAGAAATGATGAATATCTTTAAAAGAGAATGGGAACTAGAACCAACATTTATAAATAAGCCAATGTTTATTCATACCGCAGGCACTTCCTACAAACATATAAAAGATTTGTTTTCTAATGCCTGCTATGAAAACATTGAAAGAAACATTGGTTGGCAAGCATCTATCTTTGGCATGTCTTGTGAGCTAGTTTCTACACTTGCTAGAATGGATAAAGAATCAGAAGGTCTATCAATTCCCGAGAATCCTGAACTAATCGATGAAATAATCATGTATATTGAAGAACACTTATCAGATAAGATAACTCTTGATTCTTTATCTAAACATTTCTTCGTTTCTAAAAGTACGATATCTAAAGAATTTAAAAAGAAACTTGATATCAGCTTTTATCAACATGTTACTTCAAGAAGACTAATATCTTCTAAGAATCATTTATTATCGGGTGATCCAATAGATGATATATGTCAAAACCTGGGCTTTAATGATTATTCAACTTTCTTTAAAGCCTTTAAGAAAGAGTATGGTATATCACCTACGCAATTTAAAAAGATATATGTCAATGATAAATAATCCATTACCGTTTTAATGGATGAATCATTTATTGCGGTTTCTACCGCAACATGTATTAACATATACCGTTCTTTAAATTTATTAAACAAATTTGACTTTAAGATTGAAAAAGAAACATCTTTCAAAAAATATAATATGAACACAAAATACAGTAGTTATATATTGAAATGCAATTTAGCCAGCAATTAAATTGTCATTAGCTAAATCATCTGCCAGCATGAATGTCATATACAAAGGCAATGTTAAAACATCTTGTTCTTTATCATAGCCATAGTTATTAGAAGATATTTTAATAACAGTA
>CAVEWG010000118.1:0-5349 GCA_963619285.1 Oscillospiraceae bacterium
CCACTACTAGTTGGCGTAGGCGTAGGCACATCAGTTGAAACAGCTGCCCTAAACTCTAAGAAAGCACTAATGAGACCAATCGGTTCTCATAACGATAATGAAAATGCCGCTAAGATGGAAACATTACTAGAAGATGGCATCAACAACATCGGCCTAGGCCCTCAAGGCATGGGAGGAAAATACTCAGTACTTGGTGTAAATATTGAAAACACAGCACGTCATCCAAGTGCCATTGGTGTTGCGGTAAACGTGGGCTGTTGGAGCCATAGAAGAGGCCATATCACATTTGATAAAGATCTAAACTACATCGTTGATACCCACACTGGATTTGAATATAAAGGAGGAAACAAATAATATGGCATACAAATTACAAGAAGGCAAAAAAATATTAACTACCCCAATTTCTAAAGAAGATCTAAAAGAAATACACATTGGTGATATTGTCTACCTAAATGGTGACATTACTACCTGTCGAGATGTAGCACACAGAAGAGTAGTAGAAGAAAAAAGACAAATGCCAGTAGATGTAAGAAACGACGCAATTTTACATGCTGGGCCAATCATTAGACCACTAGGCGAAGAAAAATATGAAATGGTATCAGTGGGCCCAACAACAAGTATGCGTATGGAAAAATTCGAATATGAATTTGTTAAAGAAACAGGCGTAAGAGTAATTGTTGGCAAAGGTGGCATGAAAGAAAATACCGAAAGAGCATGTAAAGAATTTGGCGCCATTCATTGTGTATTCCCTGCTGGAAACGCGGTAGTTGCCGCTGTTGAGGTACAAGAGATAGTAGAAGCCAAATGGAAAGATTTAGGCATGCCAGAAACCTTATGGCATTGTCATGTTAAAGAATTTGGACCACTAATCGTCTCGATTGACTCATATGGAAGAAACTACTTTGAAGAAAAAAAGATTGAATACAACAAGAAAAAAGATGAACAAGTTGAATTAATCTCTAAACAAGTAGGATTCATAAAATAACAATCTGTTAAATAGCTATATAAATTTCCCCAAAGTAAAAGAGCGTATCACGCTCTTTTACAATTCATCAATTATTAATATCAGACAACTTAAACTTATTAACACGCTTAAGCGCAATCTTACACATTATAAACGACAACAAGATACTAGCAACCGCCCCTATTAGACAAGCCAAGATATCAACTTCTTTATAAACATAAGCCGCATAATTATTAAATGTATCAATAGAAATAAAGCCAAATACCGTACCAAGTATCATACCTAAGATAACACCAATAGCAGTAAGCAATACCGTATCCTTAGTGATATATTTTCTAGCATCCCCAATAGAATAACCATTAATCATTAAAGTAATAAGTTCCTTCTTCTTTTCAGACACAAACATCATATATAAATTAAGAAGCACAAGAACCGCCATCGCAACCGATAAAGTTGCATACACCCCTACTATCGCATAAGCCAAACCCTGTATAACATCAAAAGCCTCCTTATGCATCTTTGTAAAATTCTCCATTTGAATAAAGCCATCAACCTTACTCAATTCCTTACTTAAAGTAGCTATATCTATATCACTTGAATCAATCAATATCGCATTAGTACTATAAGTTCCATTATTGATATTACTATATGTATCCTTATCCATAAAAATTTGAGCCACTGTCAAATAATAACCAAAATAACCACTAGCCCTTATATTCGCGCTTACACCAGATAAAGTGGATAATTCAAACTCATCATTGATACTATCGCCATAGGTGTTTTTATATGAATAAGCAACCCACAAACCCTTATATGGGTCACTATCTTTATTGGTTAAAGGTTCCATATCAACAAGTTTCTTAAATTCATCTTCATCTTCCGGAACAATCAAATAAGCATATAAACTATTGCCATTATTATCTGTAATCGTTGTACAAGTCTTTAAAACATCAGACTTAGAAACACTATAGTTAGCTAATATTTCATTAAGTTCACCTTTAGCACTATCACCATCATAATAAACAATATAATCAAAATGAAACAATTCATTAAATTGTTTATTAAAATTCTTGGCAAGCGCATTATTTAAAGTTAAAGCCGTAACAATCAAAGCTGTACAACCACATACACCAACAAGAGTACCAAACACCCTTCTTTTATCAGCAAGACAATTATTAACTATCGTTTTATTAAACAAAGAAATATTCTTCCAAATAGCTAGCTTCTCATAAAAATGTTTTTTACCACTTGGTGGCTTAGGACCTGCTAATAAATTGATTGCATTTTCCTTTAATATAAGCTTTGTAGCACCATAAGTAATACCAAGTAATAACACAATCTCTATTGAGCAAATAACAATAGCTTCTAAAACTTTGAAATCAAAAACCGTACCATTAAAAGTCGTGACACCAACAATGGAAGACATTATAATACCTTGAACTACAAATGTGCCAATAATTACGCCTAGTAAACACCCAACAATTGTTGAAATACCTGTAAAAAGTAAATATGTTCTACTTATTTCACTTGTAAAAAAACCCAAAGCCTTTTTAGTCCCGATTAGCTTAATATGTTCATTCACCATTCTAAGAATCGAGAAATAACAAACAAGTAAGCCAATAATCAAGAATAGGCTAGCCATTGTATACTTAACCTTATATAAAATATTAGAAATAATTACAAAAGAACTAATACTAGGATTATCTAAACTAGCTATATAAGAAGCATCATAGCTCTTTAATTCTTCTCTTGCCTTCTTAAAATCATCAACGCTTTTTTTGCCATCATTATATTGTTCCTTGGCATCTTCTAATTCTTCTTTAGCACTACTTAGCTTAAGCTTTGCGTTCTCTAATTCAAGCTTCGCATTTTTTAATTTGGCTATAGCGACACTCAATTCACTCTTACCAGATTCAAGTTGGTTCTTATAATTAGCCACTTCATTTTTGGCATTATTCAATTCACTTTTCGCATTCTCTAATTTAGCTAAGCCATCATTATAAGCAGCAATACCATCTTCAAGTTCTTTCTTTTTACTATCAAGTTCTGCCTTATATTCATCTAATGTTTGTTTAAAACTATCAAGCTCTTCTTGATAAGGTGCAAGTATACTTTTAACAGCATTTTTAATAATATTGTAGTCACTCTTATATGAGTCATAACTTTTAATTAAATATTCGATAGTCTCTCTTAATTTTTTTTCATTAGAATTATAAAATTCTTCAAGAATAGGTTTATAAATTATATTCTTACATTCATCTAATCTATTATCCCCAACAATCTCATCAATGGCGTCAGCTAAATCATCATGATAAGCTCCACCATTTGTTTCACTAGATAATATTCCGTTAATTAGCTCATAGCTTTCAATATACATATCCCCATTATAAAAACTAGTTTTAGTATCTTCATGATTTTTTAAATAAGTGCTAATATAAGATGCGCCCTTTATAAATGGAATGCCTTGCATTACTTCATGAAAGTTTTTGTCCACAAACACTTCATCAAAAATAGAGAATCTATATAATTCTGTATAAAAATATCCCTGATCTGTAAACAGCGTATAAGTATTATCTATAATGGTATTTAATTTATTAACTAATTCTTCTTTAGATAAAGCACTAAGATCAGTTTCTTTTATTGGATTAATTATTGAATCTGTATCTTCAAAAGACTTATCTACTTTACTATCAACCAAAGACTTTATAGAATTAATAGACTTTTGATAATTCTCAAGCTCACTTTCTTTTTCGGCAAGTTGGCTTTCAGCTTCACTTATTTGTTTCTTTCCATCTTCAATTTGAACCCTTGCGTCTTCTAATAACTTCTCATTTTCAGCTATTTGTTTTTCTGCGTCTTCAATCATATTTTCAGCATCATTAATTTGGGCTTGGCCATCATTTAGCTTCTTAGCATTGTAGACAATTTGGGCTTGGCCATTTTTAATTTGATACTCACCATTACTTATTTGTTTCTCACCATCAACAATTTGAGCTTCGCCATCATCAATTTGATCTTTTGCCTTTTCTAGCTTATCATCTGCCGCCTTAATCACATTATCAACACTACTTAAAACTGAAGTATTCTTATTATCAGTAATACTTTCAATAACACTTGAAACATTATCCTTTAATTCATTTAGTCTTGTCTTATATTCATCGGAAAATAAAGACAATTCACTTAATGATTCATCTTTTATAAGCATACCGGGATATCCTAAGAAAGCATCTTGTTTAAAAGAGTCTTCTGTCACATACATAAAGCCATCAATATTTAAGCCATTAGTATAAGATACGCCAAACATGTTCTTGATATTATGCATTGGCACACTTGAATTAACGATTGCTGTTACTGTATATGTATAAGTACTTAAAAAACCACTACCAGTTTCTTTTTCCATTAAAGACTCTACATCATCTTTACTAGCATCAAAACTAAGTGTTTGGTTAATAAGTTCTAAATTCTCACTTGTATCTTCTTCAAAGCTAATAGTATCACCAATTGAAATACCTAAATCATTAGCAGTTGTCTTTTCAATAGCAATTTCACCAGCCTTAGCAGGCAAAGTACCCTCAATGTTATAAAGAATATCAATCAAAGAAGTAATTTGCTTAACATTTATTTGATTCTTATTACCATTAACATTTAAAAACTCATAAGCATAATAATAGCCTTCTGCCTCTATGTTATCACTTGTTTGTTTAACACTACTTATATCATCATCAGAAAATCCATATGGATACATAACATCTAAATCATGATAATTGCCATTGTCAGAAATCTTATTAGCTATCTGTTTAGTTGCATCACTTGAAAAACCAATACCTAAAAATATAGCAACCGCCAGCATAACAAAAAGACATATCGAGACAAAGGCCACAATATTCTTTTTTATTATTTGAATTAAGTCAATAAACTGCGTCTTCTTCATAATTACCAAACCAAATCTGTAGGCTTTGCACGATGTCTATTAACGCTAATTTCATATGTATAGCCATTTCTAAACCTAACTACTCTATCGGCCATTCTAGTTATTTCTTCATTATGCGTAACCATAATCAAAGTAGTACCAGTCTTTAATATCTCATCTAATACCTGTAGTATTTCTATACTAGTTGTATAGTCTAGAGCTGCGGTTGGCTCGTCCGCAAAAATAATCTTAGGATTTTTAACTAAAGCACGAGCAATTGAAATACGCTGTTGTTGACCACCAGAAAGTCTAGATGGATAATGATTTCTTTTTTCATATAAACCAACCATTTTTAAAACGTCATCGCTATCTAAGGGATTTTCAACAAGCTCGCCTATTAAATCCAAATTTTGTTTAGCCGTTAAATTAGGCATTAAATTATATGATTGAAACACAAAACCAATATTATCTCTTC
>CAVEWG010000119.1:0-5310 GCA_963619285.1 Oscillospiraceae bacterium
AGATAATTCATCTAGTATTAACACTCTATTTTGATAATCACTAGATTTTTTAATCTCTTTACCTACCCCGATATAGTTTAAATTATCTACTTTGCTGATTTTATTTAATACTTCTTTACTTACTTCAAAAGAATTATCAAATTCAAAAGGTACTTCACCACAATAGATCAAAGTATCTAAAAAGCCATGTTTAAAGGCTTCATCAATTACTTTTTCATCTAAGATAAGATAATTATGATCGCGATATTTCTTAAGATGAAGTTTGGTCCAATTCTTAACTTTTTTATTATCTAAAGACTCAATCATTTTCTTTGTCCATACAAAAGAGTAGAAACAACACTAGCAGCACTAGCGGCATTCAAACTATTTCTAAAATCATTACCATAAGGAATATATAAATAAGTATCACTTAAAGACAACAATTTATTAGAAATACCTCTTTTTTCTCCTCCCAACATAAACAAACACTTATCAGGAAACTTTTCATCAAAGATATCGTTAGAACCTTCTCCTCTATATAAAGAATATAAATGATAACCTTTATTCTTATATTCTTTCATTAAAGAATAATCATCATCTACATATCTAACGTTAATAAGATCTAGAGCACCAGCACTAGACTTAAGCATTTGGCCATCAAAAGTAGAATAATCTCTTTTAGGAAGTAAGACATTATTGATGCCAAAGGCATATAAAGTACGAATGATATAGCCTAGATTAAAAGGATCTTCGATACCATCAATATAAAAAATATCGCCATCATCAAAATCATCACTTGTTCTCTCACCCACAACGGCAATAACACCACCAAAGCTTTTGCCTACATTGAATGAATCAAAATCACTTCTATTTATTTCATTTAAGACAATATTATTTAATGAACACAATTTTCTAATATAGTTAAAATCTTTAGTCTTCTTATCTAAGTCAATATAAACAGTTTCAATATCTCTTTTATGACCATTTATAGCTGCTTTTACACTAATGGCACCTTCAATTATCATGTCTTACCTTTCGAATCATATCATTCTTACTTACCTTAAAAGGAAGGCGAATGATAACTAACTCTGTTGGTTTATGAGCCTCATTTATAAAGTTCCACTCGCTATCAAACATTGTTGTATTGCAAAATTGTTCATTATCAATACTAGGGCCAAATACCTCTAGTTCATCATTTAAGTCAAACATGTTTTTAACTTCAACTAGTGCTAAGCCTCTATTTTCATCATATGACTTAACAAGTCCTACATAATCATGAGTAACGCCTGTTCCATTTATGCCATATAGGTGTTTTGAATCATCACATATGCCACTCAAGAAACCTGTATCACTTAATCTATTTTCGGCCTTAGTTAATTCATTGTCATAATAAGCTAGACGTTCTTTATTTAAATGGCCTACTTCATATATTTCATCAATCATCTTACGATAAGTCTTAACAACTTGTGCGATATAGTATTCTGACTTCATTCTGCCTTCTATTTTTAAAGAAGACACACCACACTTAATTAGATCTTCAATGTAGTTGGTTGCTCTTAAATCTTTACTTGAAAAAGACATAGGATTTGACTCATCAGAAATAAGTACATCATTATCATATACACGATATTTCCAACGACAGCTATGGGCACAACCACCTCTATTGGCATCTCTATTAGTCATACGATTACTTAATACACATCTTCCTGAATAATTAGAACACATGCCACCATGGATAAATACTTCAAGAGGCGTATCACACTTATAAGCTATTTGTTTAATCTCGTCAATAGAACATTCTCTACCAAGCACCACTCTATCAGCACCATACATCTTTAAGATATTAACAGCGTCACTATTTAAAGAAGAAAGCTGTGTTGAAATATGCGCTTCCATTCTTGGATGATGTTTCTTAACATAACTCACAACAAACAAAGAAGACACAATAATAGCGTCAACACCAATTTCATCTAAGTAAGCTAAATATTCTTTAATACCATCAAAGTCTTCATCATGGAAAACAATATTAACAGTTACATATACCTTTACATTTTTACTATGAGCATATTCAACGATTTCTTTTATATCTTCATTTTCAAAGTTACTAGCTCGAGAACGTAAAGAAAAACACTTGCCACCAAGATATATAGCATCCGCACCATAATCAACGGCAATTTTAGCCTTAAACAAGTCTTTAGCAGGAGCCAACAATTCAATCTTCATTTGTCTCCTCCTTTACTTTACTAGTCTTATTAGACAAATAGCCATTTGAAAAAGAAATATTATTATACAAAGCTGTAATATTTTCTTCCAAGAACTCTGTATTCATTGAAGAAACACGTTTATAATCTCTAAGTACTGCAAGAACTAATTCATTTTTTTCAATGAAAGTATCATCAACAATCGCTCTTTTTAATAATGGCTTTAACTGCAAATACTCTTTATACATCAACAAGACATAATCAGAATAAATTCTTGTGCCATATTTATCCTCAATAATAGGCAATTCATAATTGCGATTTTCTTCTACCAATCTAATTGAACGCTTATTTAAAACATCCACGTCTTTTCCGATATGCTTAAAATAATTAGTCATAAATTGTCTTTTTGAATAAGACATCTTTAAATGACCGAATATTTGCATATCACACTTACTAGGATTTTTCTCTAAAATATCTTTTACTTCATCAAAACTTAATTCCCTAGCTAAAACAGTGCCAATTCCTTGTCTTAAAAAGAAATTAACATCAAGTGAATTAGTAAGTAAAGTATCAGGATCATATATCAACTTGTTTTTTAAATCTAATCCCGCAGCGACATTAATGATTCCTAGATCTGTAAAATAAATACCATCTATATCTAGTTTCTTTAAAAACTCTAGATAATCATTAACTAGTACTCTATCATATTCACTAATAAAAGCATCGATAGTAACATATCTCTTTAAATTTTCTTTTAGACAATATTCATTAATTGTTTCTATTTCATTTAAAGAATAATTAAAACGTAAACTTAAAGGTCCACCAAAAACAAGACCATCAACATTGTCCTTAGTATATTTATTTAATAGATTCACATTTGATAAAGTAACCAACAATTCCATGTCACAATTTTAGCACACTAAAACAAGTTTATCCTTACTAGCCTTTACATCAATGACTCTTTGATTACTAGAACCACAATATTTAAGCCTAAAATCCTTTAAATCATCTACAAATTGGCCATCAACTAAGACATCAATATACTTAAGAACTTCTTTTTGCCTATCATTTAAATTCTCATATAAGTAACCCGTCCATAGCCATATAGTCTTATCAGGAAACTTTTCCTTGTATCTTCTACATATTTCAATTACACATTCAACATTATTTGGATGCAAAGGTTCACCACCTAAAACTGATAGACCGGCAATATGACTATTTTCACCAAGCATTAAAAGATAATTCATCTCTTTATCACTAAACTGCTTGCCACCTTCAAAGTCCCATGTATCTGAATTGAAACAATTCTTACAATGAAAGGCACATCCTTGCACAAAGATGCTTATTCTAATACCTGGACCATTACTTATATCTGTTTTTCTTATTTGAGCATAACGCATATGAATTATTATATAGCCTTAATTACCATAATTTAATAATTGAAAAACAACCGTAAAAAATAATAAATTACGACTTTTCATAAAATAAAGTTTATATTTCAAAGATTTTCTATGTTTTTATGCAATTTTAAACAATTTTTTGTTTGAAAATAATTGTATACTTAGTAGAATAAGTGACCTCAAAGTCAAAAAGATATATAATTTGAGGTCACAAATTGTGACCTTAAATCTTAATGTTCAATACTAGAATAATGTTTAAACATATCAATCGGTCTAAATCTTGTCTATGTAGTTATTTGTTATTTCGTATACGCAATTGAAGCCAAGATTAAATAAACATAATGTTGTAAATTGGCATATGAACTATTTTGCCATTTATTTTTGTTTCATTGTCATTTGATAAGACAAGTCCTTTTTGCATACGATAGCCTTCAGTCTCTAAAAGTTTTGGCATAGCTCGATAGCTATATCCTTCTTTAGCCGATTTTATTTCGATTGGTAATACGCATAGGTTATCATAATCATTAACAAGAAAATCTACTTCACCTACTTTTTTTCTATCATAGTAAAACAAATCATGGCCGTGAGCTTGCAATTCTTGAGCCACTACCGTTTCATAGACGGCACCTAGATTAACACCAGTTTTACTTTTTAATATTGCGTTTATATTATTTTTATATAAAAGATAAGTTAATATGCCAACATCATTGAAATACAACTTAAATAAATTTTTACTAGTTGATTGAATAAGCGGGAATTTAGGCTCACTAAGAGCTCTGCAAAGTAAAGCTATTCCAGAGTTAATTAAATACTCGAATTCATCTTTATATGTTGAAAAACGTGCATTTTCCTTATCCTCAATATAGGTGAATTGAACACGTTTAACCTTACTATCAATATTTGAAAGTAGTGCTTCATAAACTCTTTTGATATTTAATTTATTTTCAAAATCATATTTTGATGCATCTTGTCCATAAAAAGAATAAATATCTTTTTGAATTTCTTTAATTCTCATTACATTCTTAGATTCAACAAATTCTTTAACAGCAGCAGGAAGACCCCCAACATATAAATAGGAAAGGAAGTAATTCAATATCGAAACATGAACACTTTCTTTAACAGTTCTTTTATTTTTGTAGCAATCCTCAAGATAATTAAGTACTTCTTTTCCTACTCCGTTCGCTATTAAAAATTCCTCAAAATCCATAGGATACATATGCTTTTCTGTTATAGAACCCATTGGTGTTAAACCATTTTTACCATTCTGTAAAGCTAGGCCTAGAAGCGAACCAGAGCATATGTATTTAAATCTGCCATCTTTTGCAAGTTGCTTTAGCATTGAAAAGAATTGTGGATACACTTGAATTTCATCAAAGAAAACCACGGTGTTAGTGCTATCTCCCATTATGTCACCGTATTTAATGCTTAACTGTATATAGAAATCTTCTGTATTTTTAATATCCGCAAACTCTTTATTGTTACGATTGTCTTCGTCAAAATTTAGTTCGATACAATTATCAAAAAGCTCATTAATCACCTTAGAAACAATATAAGTCTTCCCTATTTGTCTTGCTCCATCTATACATAATATGCGTTCATTGTCAGACAATAGGTAATTCTTTATATAATTCTCTATTTTTCTATACATATAAGGCACCTCTTATATGTATAATACTATAAATTTACGGTTTTCCATAAAAATCTTGCCTAAATTTTTACGGTTTTCCATA
>CAVEWG010000120.1:0-5302 GCA_963619285.1 Oscillospiraceae bacterium
CCACTTAAACCAACCACAATATTTTTGGAATTAAAAATATCTATAAGCTTCTTTAAATCATCTTTATCAAATAAATTTTCATATATTAAGTTATAAGAAGCATCAAAGATAGTTTGTCCATTTAAAGCTATATAAGCATCAAAACCATATTCATCTAAATGTAATAGTTTCACGTCTCCTATTGCCCTGCCTGTACAAACTACTATCTTTATTCCTTTTTCTTTTAATTTTCTTAGGTCTTCTATTTCTTTACCAGGAACACCCTTATTTCCATATAGTAAAGTACCGTCTATATCAAAAAATATCGCCTTTATCATAGTTTTATTATATAAAATATAATCATGATAAACCAAATTAAAGATTGTTTAAGAAACACTGGAAAAACTATTGATGAAATAGCTAAAGAATTAAATATTACAAGTAGCAGTGACTTTATTAAATTAACTAAGGAGATAAATAAATTAGTTGATGAAAAGATATTATTTGAATCTGATGGCGTAATAACATTATCCTCTATTTATGGGGAAGGAATTGTTGATGTCTATAAGTCAAAAGCCTATATCGATGATAAGCTGGTAAACAATGATACAAACATCATTCTTTTTAATGGCGATAAAATTTTATACAAAGAAGAAAAAGAATATGTAACTTTTATTAAAGTACTAGAGAGAAAAACAGCATACATTTATGGAACCATGGTTCTAAGAAAAGGCAAGCTATATTTCTTTTCTGATGACATTCGTTTAAAAGAATATAAGATAGTTAATCAAAAGGATTTTAAGAAAGAACTTAAGCCATTTTACAAAGTTAGATGTTTTATTTCTGACTACTATAAGAAAGAATTAAAAATTGATAAAGTAATTGGACACATTGATGATGAGTCTACACTTATTGAAACAATTCTTCTACAAAATGATGCTCCTATTCCTTTTTCAAATAAACTATTAAAAGAAGTAAATGAATTTAGTGAAGAAGTCTTAATTGGAAATAGAAAAGACTTAAGAGATTTATCCTTTATTACAATTGATGGTGATGACGCCAAAGACTTTGACGATGCCATCTATGTACAAGAAATTGAAAATGGCTATCGATTATATGTATCGATTGCCGATGTATCACATTATGTAACAGAAGATTCAAGTCTAGATAAAGAAGCCTTAAGAAGAGGAACATCTATCTATTATCCAGGTAAAGTAATCCCAATGTTGCCTTTTAGACTATCAGATGATTTGTGTTCACTACTTGAAAACAAAGACCGTTATACTCTAACTTGCCAAATGGACATCGATTATACAGGTGAAGTCTTTAGTTATGAAATTTATCCATCAGTAATTAAATCAACTCATCGTATGACCTACAATAAGGTTAATAAAATACTAGCTCATGATAAAGAATTATTAGAACAATATAGTGATATTACCCAAATGATTTATACTGCTTATTCTTTATCTAGAATTGTAGATAAAGTAAGAAAAAGTAAAGGTGGCATAGAGTTTGAATCAAACGAGCCAATCATTATTGAAGAAAATGATAAGGTAGTCGATATTAAATTAAGAACACAAGACAAAGCTGAATTAATGATTGAAGACTTTATGATACTTGCTAATACAACTGTGGCATCACATATGTTTTATTTAAATCTACCTTTGATATATCGTAATCATGATTATCCAAAAGTTGATAGAATAGATGACTTTATCGATACTATGTCTGAACTCGGTGTTACATTTAAAGGCAATCATTACAAGATTGAATCCAAGACTTTAGCTAATTGTCTAAAGAAATTCGAAAATACAGATAAATATAATTTAGTATCTAATCTTATGTTAAGATGCATGGCAAAAGCACTATATTCTCATGATTGTATAGGACACTATGGTCTAGGACTTGAACACTATTGTCACTTTACTTCTCCTATTAGAAGATATCCTGATTTAATAGTTCATAGAATGTTAAAAAAATATGTCTTTAACTATAGTGAAGATATTGACGCAGATAATAAAAAGAATGAGGAAATCGCTAAAAAAGCAAACGAAAGAGAAAAGAAAGCCACAACAATTGAAAGAGCTATTGTTGATTTAAAGATGTGCGAATATATGCAAGATAAAATTAGACAAACATTTATTGGTATTATTTCGACGGTTACTAATTATGGTTTTTATGTAGAACTTGAAAATTCTATTGAAGGACTTGTGCACATAAAAAATCTAGATGCTTATTACTATCTAGATGATCATAATAATTTAACTGATGGTATTAATACTTATAAACTTGGGCAAAAAGTAAAAGTTAAATTAATTTCTGTTGATTTAAACAATCGTAATATTGATTTTATCGTTGTTTAATATTCATCAAGAAAACTAATTTTTTTGCCGTCTTTTTTATAAGCGATTATTGTATCTAAATTAACATTTTCAACACTCTTGAAAATGTTTTTTTCTATATAAGGATTAGTCTTCTTCAATTCCTTTATAAGATTTTTAATTTCCATTCTTTTAGAAGAAGTAGTTCCATCTTCTCTGCAAGAAGAACAAGTATCTGTAAAATGACATGCACATTGAATAAAATGTAAATCATTATAGTCGCGCCAATTTTTAATATCATTTTCTCTTATTAAATACAAAGGTCTAATAAGTTCCATTCCTTCAAAATTATCGCTCTTTAACTTTGGCATCATAGTTTGGATTTGACCACCATACATCATACCCATTAAAATTGTTTCAATAACATCATCATAGTGGTGACCCAACGCAATCTTGTTGCATCCCATTTTTTTGGCATAATTATATAAGTGACCTCTACGCATTCTAGCGCATAAGTAACATGGTGATTTTTCTTGATTATAGACAACATCAAAAATACTTGTTTCAAATATTTTTACGGGCACATTTAAATTACGCGCGTTTTCTTCAATTAATAATCTATTAAGTTCACTGTATCCGGGATCCATGATAATAAATTCAATTTCAAAATTAACTCTACTGAATCTTTTTAGAGCTTGAAATAATTTAGCCATCAACATCGAATCTTTTCCACCAGAAATACACACCGCAATCTTGTCACCTTCTTGAATTAGTTGATATGTATCAATCGCTTTTAAAAATGGTGATAACAATTGTTTACGATAAGTAGTGGTAATTGATCTTTCACATTTCTCATTTAAATCTTTATCAGCTCTTCCTAATTGAGATTTTAAATAAGCACTATATCCCCCTTTTAAACTAATGGCGTCAAAGCCTTTATCTCTTAATCTTTCTGCAATACTGTATGAATCAATTCCTTTCATGCAATATAAAACATAGCTTTTATTTTTATCTAAATTTTCATCAAACAAAATATTTTCATTACTGATTGAATGTGGTATACAGCCATAATCATGACTCACTTCATCTCTTATATCAACTAAGGTATAAAGTGATGGATGAATATCTGCTAAATCTTTTATATCTATTTCATCTTTAAATTTATTTATAAGCATATTAATATTCTACATTTTTTATATGTAATAATAACAAAAATATGCCTAATTATGGCTTATTCTTTTATCGTGGTGCTATAATGCAAATATAAAAAATATAGGAGGAAGTTATTATGACTTGTTGCGGAAAGAAAACTGATAGCGTTAAACTTGCCGTAAAGAAAGCTGATACTGCTGCTAAGAAAGCAGTTGCGAAAAAAGTTCCATCTAAGAAAGTTGCCGCTAAGAAAGCTGATACAAAAAAAGCTGTAGCTAAAAAGGTAGAAGCTAAGAAAGCTGATGTAAAGAAAGCTGTCGCTAAAGTTGCTACTAAGAAAGCTCCAGCTAAGAAGACCGTAGCTAAGAAAGTTGCAGACAAGAAAGCTAAAATTGAAAAAGCTGTAGTTAAGAAAGTGGTTGCTAAAAAAGTTGAAAAGAAAAAAGCTGATGTTAAGAAAGCTGCAACTACTGCCAAGAAAACAGTAGCTAAGAAAGTTGCCGCTATAAAGCCTGCTGCTAAAAAAACAGAAGCTAAAAAGCCCGTAGCAAAAAAAGTAACAACTAAGAAAGTAGTTGCTAAGGCGCCAGCAAAAAAAGCTGCTACTAAAAAGGCTACAACTAAGAAAGCTAAATAGTTTTAAAAAGATGAATTCAATTCATCTTTTTAAATTCTTTATTATAGTAAGCAAGCACTTGTTTTAAAGCATCTTCTTTATCTACTTTTGCAAGTCTTAATTTAGTTGCGTATTCTAGTAGGTCATGAAAATTCTTATCTTGTTTAATTCCTGCTTCAATTAAATCATTACCAGTTACATAAGGTTTTAGCATCATCAATTTATATTCTTCATATCTTTGATTTAGATATATAGAATTATCTTCATTACCTCTATCGCAATAAGAAAAATAAATTAAATCTTTTGGTTCTATCGCATTATAAAACATCTTGTTTGTTTTTTTAATTCTAGAATTATCAATTGCACATTTGTTAGGCAACATATGTAAAGGAACCATGTTTTTTAAATAAGTAATAACTTCTTTTCGATTGGTGATTCTTCTAATAAATTCTTCTATTATTGGAACACCTTTTGTTTCATGTTCATAGGCATGAATTCTACCATTTATATTTTCTGAACAGATTATTTTTCCAAAGTCGTGTGTTAGACAAAGCAACATAAATTCATATGTTTTACATTTATCTCGATATTTAACAGCTCTATCTATTACTTGCATTGTGTGAATATAGACATCGCCTTCTGGATGATATATTGGATCTTGTTTGATATTTATTAGTTCTTTTATTTCTTTAAACCAATAATCTAATTGATCCATTTTATTTAATGTATCAAAAAAGATAGATGGTTTTTTACCCTTAAGCAAACATTTTCTAAGTTCTTCTTCTACTCTTTCTTTCGTTAAATAAGTTAAGTCAATTGTTTTACATAATTCAATCGTTTCTTGAGCTACTTCAAATTCAAAACGTGAAGCGAATTGAGCTACTCTTAATACTCTTAAGGGGTCTTCTATAAAAGTACTTGAATCAACTTGTCTAATTATTTTGTTTTTTAAATCAGATAATCCATTATAGTAATCTAGTATTTCATTAGTTAATACATCTTGCATCAAAGCGTTAATTGTAATGTCTCTTCTTCTTGCCGCTTGTTTGTAGCCAATAAAAGGATCAAGGTCAATTTTAAAATCTTTGTGTCCTTTTCCAATTGCTTTTTCACTTCTTGGCAAGGCAATATCAATGTCATATCCTTTCAAAGAATAGACACCAAAACTTTTTCCATATGAAATTGGTTCACCAACTTGTTTTAAAATATCTATTAATTGTTCTTCATTGAT
>CAVEWG010000121.1:0-5288 GCA_963619285.1 Oscillospiraceae bacterium
ATTCTTAAATATATATGTAAAGATGATATTTATGTCTACTCAATCGATGAATGTTTTATTGACGCTACTCCTTATTTAAATTTATACAAATTAAAAGTAAGAGATTTAGCTAAACTTATAATCAAAGACATCTATAATACAACCTCTATTACTGCTACTTGTGGTATAGGAACCAATATGTTTTTATGTAAGGTTGCTTTAGATATTTGTGCTAAACATAAAAGCGACAATATTGCCTATTTAGACGAAGATATCTTTAAACAAACATTGTGGCATCATACACCATTAACCGACTTCTGGATGATTGGAAAAGGTAGTGAAACTAGATTAAATAAACTAGGAATTAAGGATTTATATGATTTGACCCACTATGATGAAAAAATTTTATATAAAGTATTTGGCGTAAATGCCAAGACACTAATCGATCACGCAAACGGTAAAGAAGACACTACCATCGCTGATATAAAAGCTTATAAACCAAAGAGTAATTCTTTATCTAATTCCCAAATCTTATTTGAAGACTATAACTACAAGGATGCCTATATCGTACTTAAGGAAATGGTTGAAACAAATGTTTTAGAACTAACAAGTAAACATTTAGTAACTAATCATATCAGTTTATATATTGGCTATTCTAAGGATGTAATTAAGGCTAGTAGTAGTGGAAATCTTATAAGTAACACTACCAATTCTTATAAGATACTTCTAAACGAATTCACCATTCTTTATAAGAAGATAGTTAATACTAACTATCCAATTAGAAAGCTAGGAATTAGCTTCGGTAATTTAAAAGATGAATATTATGCTGAATATGATTTATTTACTAATCTTGATGAAATAGAAAAAGAAAGAAAAGCTCAAGAAGCTTTAGTTTATATTAAACAAAAATATGGAAAGAATACTGTTTTAAAGGGAACCAACTTTTTAGATAAGGCAACCGCAAGAAAACGCAATACTTTAATTGGAGGTCACAATGCCTAGAGCACAAATATTTATGGCTTTTGATGCCTTAAATGGTTATCGAGAAGTCTTAAGCAAACAAGAAACAATCGAGGTAGAAAAAAGAATCTTAGATGAAGAAGATTATGAAATATTAGATAGAACTTTAAAAGAAATAAAAATAGGAAACAATATTAGAATTGTCTATTTTAAAAGTGGCAAATACTATGAAAAAATGGGGCGTGTTGCCAAACTTAATTATGATACAAGAATGATACAGGTTGTAATGGAAAAAATTAGTTTTAAAAATATTGTGGAATTAGAGATTATCGCTTAGTATTAATTTCTCCACAATCAAAGTCAATCCATTCAAAAGGAAGCCAAGTTCTAGTCTTTTGACCTAGGAAATCTATTTCAACACAACAATTACGATTTTTCTTAGAATATTCAACGATATTACCTTCAAGTTTCTTTAAGGCTCCGGCAATAATCTTGACCTTACCATCAATCTTAATTGCTTCAGATACTGACAACATGCCTTCAACATCAAGTACCCATTTGGCGTATTCTAAATCACTTAAAACAAGCTTGCCATCATCATTTTTTCTAGACAAGATTTTATAGGAATAATAATTAGACTTTATATGATATGGATCTTTATAAGTAGGAAGATATAAGAAAATATAGCCACCAAGTAGTACTTCTTCTACATCATACTTTTCGCCCTTATTAGAACGATGAGCCATCTTCATAAGTGGTGTAGCGATTAAATAATCATATTCCTTATTTAATTCATTAGCCAACTTAACTTCCAAGCCTTCCAAAGTAAAAAGACAATAGGCATCGTATCCTTCACTTACTAATTTTAATTTTCTTTCTTTTAGTTCATCAGAAAATTGCCACATAAAATTATTCTACATAAATAAACGGAAATAGGCAAAAAATGTTAAAATTTTTAGTATGTTGAAAAAATTTTTAAATTACTACAAGCCTTATAAATTATTGTTTAGCTTAGATATGTTAGCGTCCCTTCTAATATCTTTAAGCGCAATGGTTTATCCAATTATCACCAGAAACATGTTAAATGACTATATTCCTAATTCTAAATTTGATTTGATAATTAAATTTGGCATAGTATTACTAGTTATTTACATCATTAGAGCACTACTTAAATACTTTGTTCAATACTATGGGCATGTAATGGGCGTTAAGATTCAATCAGATATGCGTAAGGAACTATTTAAAAAGATTGAAAAGTTGCCTTATTCTTATTTTGACAATCATGAAACAGGTGCCATCATGTCTAATCTTACAAACGATATTTTTGAAATATCGGAATTGGCTCACCATGGCCCAGAAAACTTTATCATGTGTACGCTAATGATAATCTTGTCATTTGTTTATTTATCAACTATAAATCTTAATTTGACACTTATTATCTTCGCCTCTGTACCTTTCTTAATTATCATTTCTTTAAAGTTAAGAAAATATATGCGTGACGCATCTAGAAAGTCAAAGATTGCCTTATCTGGTATCAATGCCGCTATTTCTTCTTCAATAAGTGGCGTTAAAGTTACCAAAGCCTTCAACAATAGCGAACTTGAAATTGAAAAGTTTGATAAACAAAATAAGGAATTTATCAAGGCGCGAACAATGCACTTCAAAGGCTTTGCGACATTTAATTCAAGCACTTCATTTATCACTGATTTATTTAATGTCATTTGTTTAATATCAGGTGGTATTTTCTTATACAATGGTCAAATTACTTTTGGTGATTATTCAACTTTTATTGTCTCAATCAACTTATTTATTTCACCAATCACAACTCTTGTACAATTCGTGGAACAGTTAGAAGAAGGAATCGCTGGCTTTGAAAAATTTGAAAAAGTCATGAGTGAAGAAATTGAAACAGATAAAGCTGACGCTAAGGACTATAAAGAATTAAATGGTGATATAGAATTTAAAGATGTTTACTTCAAATACGATAATAAACAAGTATTAAACGATATTTCTTTTAAAGTTAAAAAAGGACAAACAGTAGCCTTGGTTGGTGAAAGTGGTGGTGGCAAAACCACCATATGTCACTTACTTCCACGTTTCTATACAATCAATAGTGGTTCTATTAGTATCGATGATAAAAATATCGATGATATTACCATGGAATGTCTAAGAAGAAACATCGGCATTGTTCAACAAGATGTTTTCTTATTCTCAGGAACATTTAAAGACAATATTGCCTATGGTGACTTAAATGCTTCATTTGAAGATATTGTAACCGCAAGTAAAAAAGCTAATATCTATGACTATATTCAGTCTTTGCCAAAGGGCTTTGATACCGAAATTGGTGAAAGAGGTGTTAGATTATCAGGTGGTCAGAAACAAAGACTATCAATAGCTCGTGTTTTCTTAAAGAATCCACCTATTCTACTATTAGATGAGGCAACTAGTGCTCTAGATAATACAACGGAAATCATGATTCAAGAAGCTCTAGATACTTTAAAACAAGGAAGAACTACTATTGTGGTAGCTCATAGGTTGAGTACTATTAAAAATGCCGATAACATTTTAGTAATTGAAAAAGGACAAGTAAGTGAAAGTGGTGACCATGATACTTTAATGAAGATTAATGGCGGCACTTATAAGCGTTTATATGATGCTCAATTTAAGGAGTAAACATGATAATTAAAGAAAGCGAAAAAATTGAAAAATTAACTAAAAAATTAGTAAGTATCAATAGTGTAAATAATGATTCTAATAAAGGCGAAAGTAAGGCAGCTAAATACATCTATGATTATTTTTCTAAGAATGCCTATTTTAAAAATCACCCTAATCAATTAATGATGTTTGATTGTGAAAACAATCGTCACAGTACCATTGCCTATATTAAAGGTAAAACTAATAAAACAATCGTCTTAATGGGACATATTGATACTGTAGAAATAGATGACTATGGTAAGGCTAAAAAGTATGCCTGCAACCCTGATAAAATCATTGATGAATTAATTAAACATTTTGACTTAGATAAAAAAGTATTAGATGACATCAAATCAAATAGGTATATGTTTGGCAGAGGCACCCTTGATATGAAATCAGGCGTAGCAGTAAATATGGTAGTTTTAGATTACTTTACAAAGCATTTGGATGAATTAAATGGAAGTCTTCTTTTACTTGCAGAATGTGATGAAGAAGGCGATTCTAAGGGTGTGATAAGCGCCCTAGATAAACTAATCGAAATAAAAGAAAAAGAAAAGTTTGAATATAAAGCTTGTATCAATACCGATTATTCAGTATCTGATAATAACGATCGTTTTATGTATCTAGGCACCGTTGGCAAATTACTTCCAAGTTTTATCTGTATTGGCAAAGAAAGCCATGTTGGCTCACCTTTTAAGGGCTTTGACCCAAGCTTATTATTGTCAATTCTAAATAAGAATATTTCTTTAAATGCTGATTTAGCAGATAAGTCTAAGGATAAAACAAGTGTTCCACCAATTTGTTTAAAACAAAGTGATTTTAAACAAAGCTATACTGTACAAACAGCAGGTAGTGCTTATGCTTACTTTAACTATATGTTGTATACATCTTCTCCCGTTAAAGTAATGAATAATTGTTTAAGAATTGCCAAAAATAGTTTTAAGGAAACAATTAATTTATTAAATAACAACTACAAAAAGTATTGTAAGAATAATAAACTTACTTATCAAAAGTTACCATACGAGGTAAATGTATATACCTTTGAAGAGTTTGATGCCTATTTAAGGGGTTCGAATCCTGATTATAAGAACGATATAAAGGCATACGCTAAGAAACTAGTCAAAGATAATCCTAGTATAGATATTAGAGAATATAGCTACAAACTAGTTTTAAAGGCTTATGAATATTATGAACTTAAAAAGCCAGTATTAATTGTTTATTTTGGTTCAACTTTCTATTCAAATATTGAAACTAAAGATAAGAAATTAAGAGAAGCAGTATATAAAACAGCTGAAATGATTAATACGGAATCAAAATACGATATTAAGGTAAGCGATTTCTATCCTTATATATCAGATATGAGTTATCTGTCTTGTCCTCATTCTAGCAAGGATATAAAAGCTATGTTGGCAAATTGTCCATATTATGAATATCGTTATGATTATCCATATGAGAAAACCAAACAAATTGAAATGCCTACTGTAAATATTGGCACATTTGGTTTTGATGGCCATACTTATATTGAAAGAATGGAAAAAGACTATTGTTTCAATGAACTGCCAAATCTTGTATATACTACAATAATCAATTATTTTAAAAGGGTCAATTTCTAAATAAAGCTCCGTTTTCATTGAAAGCTCCGTAGAATGCTTATT
>CAVEWG010000122.1:0-5219 GCA_963619285.1 Oscillospiraceae bacterium
GTTAAATTAGGCATTAAATTATATGATTGAAACACAAAACCAATATTATCTCTTCTATACTTTGTTAACTCATTTTGTGAAACATTAAATAACTCTTTTCCCTCAAATAAAATGCTGCCACTAGTAGCTTGGTCCATACCACCAATAATATTTAGAAATGTTGATTTGCCACATCCTGATTCACCAAGAATCGCTAAAAATTCGCCCTTATAAACATCAAGATTAACACCCTTTAAGACATGGCTTATACCATCACCATTCTTAAAGTCTTTTTTAATATCTCTAGCACTTAAAATAACTTCACCAGGTTTTTTAGCCTCTAATAGTTTATCTTCTTGCGATAAAGTAATAGCCAATTGTAAAGACAATATCTCACAAGCATCCCTGTCTTCCTCAATAAATTGTCTTTGAGTATTTATAAATTCTATACAGCCTAGATTTTCATACTTGGTAGAAAAAGGAACACATATAAAAGATTTGATATCAATTCCTTTAAAATCATTATCTATTTCATCATTACCGCTATAATCAATTAATTGAACCGATTGATTATCCTTAAACACCTTACCAACCAAAGAATTATTTACATCATGACTAACACTTGTAAGATCTATATTACCAATCCAATAATAAGGACTTAAAGACTTTCTATTGTTGTCGATATACCACACTACTGCCACATCACTATTTGTAACATCTAATATAGCACTAATTGAGCCCTTTAAAGCTTCATAAACATCACTAGCCTTGCTAACAGATGTATGAATCTTACCCATGGCTTGATAATACTTAAGCATATCTTGTTTAGTCATAATTCACCTCAAATAAAACTATTTATATTATAAACAAAATGCGTCTATTTATTTGATTAAATCAGTATCATTTGCATATTAAAAATGATATTTTATTGATATGAAAGAAATAATTATTAATAAGTTAAAAGAAATAGAACAAAAAGAAAATATAGATATCATATTAGCTGTTGAAGCAGGTAGTAGAGCCTGGGGCTTCGCTTCTAAAGATAGCGACTATGATGTTAGATTTATCTATGTTAGAAAACTAGAAGAATATCTAAAACTAGAAAAGACAAAAGATGTAATAGAGTGGCAATTAGATGATACCTTAGACATCAATGGTTGGGATATAAAGAAAGCCCTACAACTAATGTATGATTCTAATCCATCTATTTTTGAATGGTTGTCATCACCAATTATTTACAAAAGTAGCGATACCTTCAATGAATTAAAACAACTTAGTAAAAATTATTACTCAAGAAAGAAAAACATTTACCATTACTTACACATGGCAACTAGTAACTATAATGCCTATCTTACAAAAGAAGAAGTAAGAATAAAGAAATACTTCTATGTCTTAAGGCCTATATTAACTGCTAAGTGGATTATCGATAAAAAGGAACAGCCACCAATGTTATTTTCTAAACTAATTGATGAAGAACTTCCTTTAGAACTAAAACCAATTGTTAATAATCTATTAGAACTTAAACAAACCAATTCTGATATGGTATCAACTAAAATCAAAGAATTAGATGATTACATAAATAAAGAATTTGAAACAATTAAAATAGAAGCAGAAAAAGTAGAACCAATAAAAGTAGATTGGACATCTTTAGATAAGTTCTTTTATAAAACAATTGTTGAATAAATTAATCTTTTTTAATACGTTGTTCAACTTCGCTTTTTAGATACAACTTATTTTTAGCACTTACTTTAACTGGATGCAGTTTATCTCTTTTAACTAAGTCATCGAGATTTTGTCTTGAACAATTCAATAGTTCTCTTACTTCGCTGCCATCTATTACACGTTGCTTAACAAAACTTAAAAAATCATCTAAAGATAATGGTACATCTATACCTATTTTTTCAAGTTCTTCGCTTGTTATTTCTAATTCTTCATCCCAATAAATTCCATTGCCGCCAACAGAAATCTTCAAAGAATTATATAAATCATTATTAGATAGCATTAAGCTAAATCTTCGATTATTCTTTAAGTAATTTTCTAGTGCACACTTTTTAACCATACCGTTATAGAAAAATACCAATAGACCATAATTAGACAACGGCACAACATCTTCAATTTTCTTTTCAAATCTAGCAATAAGTTCCTTTGGAAGCTTATCATTTGCGATATATTCTAAATAATAATCATCTTGTGAGCATCTGCCATTTGTAAGCATAAGAAGCTCATAGGGATCATATTCACTTAATTTATTATCTTTTAATATCTGCCCAAGATTTTGCCTATCTAAAGGAACAATACGTTGACTTACCCACATTTCACTCCAATAAGCATTAATTGATTTTTCTCCCTTTTTTATAAAACTTGAAAGAAGTAAAGGCGTAACCCAGGGATCAGCATCATCTGGAAGCTCAATATAAAAACGCTTAGCCTTTTCATAATAAACAAGCCACGCTAACGTATTTCTAGAACTATCTGTTTCATCCTTTATTGCGTAGATTTTCATACACACACCATCTATTCCATATCATATCCCAAATCTTATCTTGCCACATCTTTTCCAAAGCAGCATCAAGCCCATCAAATAATATAGCTTTATGAGATTCTTTTAGTGGATTTAAAATTGGATATTCACTCTTAGGTATTAACTTTAGATTTTCATATGCGAAACGACTTCCAACAAAACATTGTACAGGCTTATCTTGTAAAACATCTACTTCGTTTAATTCTTCTATACTTTGGCAATTAAAAAGCAACGATAGACCATGATCAAATAACGGAGCTAATCTAATGGTTTTATTTTTACTGTTTCTTAAAACCTCAATGTTTGCACCATGTCTATCTCTATTAAGAATCAAATAGTCCACAATTAGCATTTGCCAAATATAGTCTTTAAAACCTTTTCTTATACAAAAATCCAAGGGCTTTTCATTTGGCAATCTCTCGACTTGATAATAAGCATCCAAAGCTATTTTACTTTCACCTTGTTTTTTAAAATCTCTTGAAGCACATAGCCATGTATTATATACAGTATCATCAATCATAATGTCTGCGTTAATTAATTGATAAGACAAATGCTCAATGCCTAAGATAGTTAAGAGCCTATCTACTATAATTTCATTAACACACTCATGACCAACAACACCATTAACCGAATCATAATTGGATAGTTTATAATACGTTTTATTGCCATCTATATTAGAATAAGCCTTTAAAAAAGATCCAGCAATACCAGATGAATTTCTAATCTTTGACCATGATAACCATGTTAAATCTTGTTTGTCTAATATAACTTGTTTTTGTGCTTCCATTGACTACATTTTATTTATTTTACTTGACATATGTAAAGTTTTTTATTGGCGAATATATTGAATATTGATTGTTTTTGTTAAATATGTGTTAAAAATTCAAAATTTTTCGAATTTTTAACACGTATATCACTTTTCAATGCCCTCAGCAACATAAATGGTCATTTAAATCGTTATCCAATTATGTTTAATAGAACTATAATAACGATGGTGATAAAGATGAAAAAAGATGAAGAACTGTTATGAAATGACGAATGTCAAGTAGAATTTATCAATTTACTTAGATATTCGTTTTTTTAATCAAGAATATAGATCAAGAAACTTCATTTAAACAGTTTAATCGGCAGTTGGCCACTCTGTTATACGAGGATTGGTTACCTACAGGTCAATGGTTACGCCGAGAAGTTTCTAAGGTCTAGAATCGTGAATCAAATCATATAAATGAAATGTCAACATAGTTAACTCTTGAATAACTTAAACCTTCCGTTTTAACAGTTGAAATTTCCTGATTTATATTCTTGATTCTAAATAGTTATGACTTAATCATTAGATTAAGTAAGTATCAGTAATTGTTAAATTGGTTAATCAAATATTAACTTCAATATTATCTGTCATCATGCCCCATACAAAACAAGCTAATTCTCTTGCCACAGCCATCTTGGCTACATTGGCTTTCTTTCCTCTTTGAATCATCTTATAGTATTTCTTCTTTAATCTAGTATTAGCTTTATCAGCGTAATTAACTACTTCACTTGAACACTTTTCTTGTCTAGCTTTTAAATCTTTTGATTTATAGCCTACAGCCCCTCTTGTAAAGGCTTGTGCTGCTTCTGTTAATAATCTTCTTAAATGACTATTGCCTGATTTGGTGATACCGAATCTATTATCCCTATCACTAGAAGCATCTTGAATAGGAATCATACCAAGCCAAGCACCATAATAGTTTCCTTTCTTAAATCTATTGAAGTCACTTGTTTCAACTATTAAAGACAAAGCAGTATGTGTCTTAATACCTGAGAAGCATTTAAGCTTATTAACTTTCTCTACATATATTTCTTTATTAGCTAATTCTTCAATTCTTCTATCATATGCACCAATTCTATCTGTTAGATGATTATATTCAGCCATATATTCATCAAGCGTTTCTTTTAATAGCTCATCTTCAAAAGCAAGAGAATACATATAGCTTATATGCTTATTAGTCCAATAAGTACTATCAGTATAGTTAAAGCCATTTCTAGTACATAAAGCTATTATCTGTTGTTTAATTGATTTAAGGTTTTGTTTAATATCATCTCGCATTCTTATATATTCCTTAACAGCGTTATCTTTAACACTTGGAACATATACTGCAGAATAACCACCATTACATAAACAATCAGCTATTTCTTTAGCGTCTCTATAATCATTCTTTATTTTCTTACCGCCTTTAGCTGATCTCATAGTGGTTGGAGCTAATATGATACAGTTATATCCCTTAGCTTTTAAATCCTTATATAAAGAATATCCTAAACAACCAGCTTCATAGCCAAGAGTTATATCTAACTCTTCATCTTTAAATCTAGCCTTAAAAGTATCAATGACATTTATAAGTAGTTTAAGCTCTGGTTTAATTTGTGTTTGTACATATACTATACTTTCTCCACCAAGAAGTGGTTCTTCAATACAAATTGTGTAATTTGTAGTATGGACATCAAGACCAATTTTTATTATTCTATTCATAGGTAATCTTTCCTCCTTGTATGCGGTAATCCCACATCTACTATGTTTTTTTAGAACAATCACAGTATATTGGTAAATCCACGTCTTTACAAGTTTGGAAAGGTTACTTTTCTTTAACTCATAATTTCAATCCTCCTTCATTCGTCATTTCATATTGTCTAGATCAAGAGGGTTCTTAGGTGGTTGGCATGTTCTATAGCTTTGTTTATTTCT
>CAVEWG010000123.1:0-5175 GCA_963619285.1 Oscillospiraceae bacterium
TAATATTTTTAAGAGCGCCACATATCTCTATTCCTTTAACATCACTATTTGTATAAACTCTAAAGAAAGATGAAGCAAACACTTCTTGAACATGTTTTGCGCTTTTAAAATCTTCACTTGCCGAAACAATAGCGGTTGGCATATTTAAAATAAGCTCTTCAGCATGGGTTGGACCACTTAGCACCACATATTTTAAAGAATCATTAGCAAGCTCTTGTTTAATTACTTCACTAAGCGTTAACAAGCTATCCTTTTCTATACCCTTAGAAACATCAACAATGATTTGATTATCTTCTATATAAGGCTTAATACTTCTAGCCACTTCTCTTATAGTAACTGAAGGTAATGCGAACAAAACAATATCTTTATCAACAACAGCTTCACCTATCTCACTTGTATACTTAATACTTTTAGGTAAATCTACATCTAAAAAACGCTCATGATGATTAGTTTGTCTTAACTTAATTACTTTATCTTCACTATGAGAATAAACCGTTACATCTAATCCTTTTTCTGCTAAAAGTTTAGCTAGCGCAATACCGAAGGTACCAGCACCTAAAATGCCAATCTTATCTTGCATCTTTTCTTTCCTTTACATAGACTGCCAACACATTTATATCAGCCGGATTAATACCCGATATTCTACTAGCTTGACCAAGTGTTAATGGCTTGACTAAATTAAGCTTTTGTCTAGCTTCTAATCTTAGATTATCAACATGGCTATAATCAATATCTTGTGGAAGCTTTAAGCCATCCATCTTAAGCATCTTATTAGCTTCTTTTCTAGCTTTTTCAATATAGCCCTCATATCTAATCTCAATTTGCGTATTAAACACTAATTCATCTTCATAATCGCTATTATGTAGGAAATTCAATATTTCCTTTAACTCAACATTAGGTCTTTTAACTAAATCATAGGCATTATGCGAAGTATTATCATTTTCCTCATATCCCAAACTATTTAAATAAGCATTAATACCACTTGTATAGTCAACCTTACTATCTTTTAAATACGCAATCAAATTAGACTTATTTTCTTGATCTCTTAGATATCTTTCATATCTTTCAATACTGATAAGACCATCTTCATAGCCATATTTAATAAGCCTATCTTCGGCATTATCATGTCTCATCAATAAACGATACTCAGCTCTACTAGTCAATAAACGATATGGTTCCTTAGTACCTTTAGTAACTAAATCATCAATCATTACTCCAATATAAGCCTCATCTCTTTTAAGAATTAATGGCTCCTTTTTATTTAACTTTCTTAAAGCATTAATACCAGCCATCATGCCAAGTCCTGCAGCTTCTTCATATCCTGAAGTACCAAGAATTTGGCCTCCAATAAACAAGCCATCAATGTCTTTCATCTCTAAAGAAGCCTTTACTTGTAAAGGATCTATCGCATCATATTCAATGGCGTAAGCATACTTAACAATCTCACAATTTTCTAATCCTATTACCGAATGAACCATTTCTTCTTGTACATCATAGGGCATAGAAGTAGAAAAACCTTGTACATATGTCAAATCATTTTCGATTGTTAAGGGCTCTAAGAATAATTGATGTCTTTCTTTATCAGAAAAACGCACAATCTTGTCTTCAAAACTAGGACAATACCTTGGTCCTACACCTTTTACAACACCTGAATACATGCTTGATTTGTTAAGATTTTTTAAGACAATTTCCTTAGTCTTTTCAGTAGTATAAGTTAAGTAACAAGGAACTTGCTTATCAAATGGACGTAAATCTTCCCTTTTAGAATCTTGAGAAAATCTAATAAAACGATTAGTACCAGCTTCTAAAGAAGTCTTAGAAAAATCAATAGTACTTGTCTTAACACGTGGTGGCGTACCGGTCTTTAGTCTAAATAATTTAATACCGAGTTTTCTTAAAGACTCACTAAGATTCTTAGTAGTAGGCTCATTATCAGGGCCACCTGGAGTAACATTTGCCGAAACCATACGACAAGAGTCCATATAAGTACCCGTAGTTAAAACAACTACTTCACTTTCAAGTATTCCATTTTTTAAAAGTCTTACACCTTTTATTTTCTTATTATCGTCACATAATACTTCTTCAACAATATCTTCATATAGAGTCAAATTATCTGTATGCATACAAAGATCTTGCATCATCTTAGAATAAGCGTCTTTATCTGATTGAACACGCATACTCCAAACACCTGGCCCTTTTGTAGTATTTAACATCTTGAATTGTAAAGCAGTCTTATCAGCAACCTTAGGCATAACACCACCTAGAGCATCTACTTCTCTTACAACAATTCCCTTAGCAGGGCCACCAACCGAAGGGTTACAAGGCATATTAGCGATATGGTTAAAAGATATTGTGACTAAGGCTGTCTTTTTGCCACCATGGGCTAGAGCCATAGCGGCTTCAACGCCTGCATGTCCTGCACCAACAACAATCGCTTCAAACATTAAAAGACACCTCTGAATTTGTCATATACCAATTTCATTTCATCATAATGTTTTAAAACATCAGTATATGTTTTTTCTTCTAAGTCCTCATAGACTTCCATAAGCGCAATATATAAAGGATACAAATACAAATCTTGGGCTAAGATAAACAATCCCTTGCATGCATCCTTTGCCAAAGCGTAGTCTTCGTTTTCTAGATAAGAACCAATGCCTTCAAAAAATTCATCGTCTAAATAAAATTTAACGATGTTTTTATATTCATCAATATTTGGATATTTTTCATTGATTAAATCATAATTTAATCCTAATTTTTCAAAACTATTTTTCATAACCTATTTATTATATCCTCTTCACTATAAACCACAAATCCATTTTCCTTTAATAGCTTACAAGTAATACCATCACCATCAATTAATGTTCCATTAAAGTTGCCATCATATATTAAACCCTTACCACAACTTGGGCTTTTGGACTTCAATATACAATAATCAACTTTATTTAATTTCGCAATTTCAAGCGTAATATTTGCACCCCTTAGATAATTATCGGTAACATCTTTGCCATCTAATCTCATAACTAAGTTATCTTTTATCTCGCTTTTAATCCTAGGGGTAGGTAAGCCACCTAATGTTTCAGGACATATAGGAATTAAGATATTATCCTTAGCTAATTCAACAATCTTTTCTACCGCTTTACTTTGGCCATCATATCTAACAGGCAGTCCAAGTAAACAAGCTGATACAAGTATCTTAGCCATTTTGTTTAAGCAACATTACTTCATTAACGCCATCAGTTTCAATTAGTTTTACTTTAACGTTTTCACTTCTACTAGTTGGTACGTTTTTACCAACATAATCAGCTTTAATAGGAAGTTCTCTATGCCCTCTATCCACTAGTATGGCAAGTGATATTTTCTTAGGTCTTCCTATTTTAAAGATAGCTTCAATTGCGGCTCTAATAGTTCTACCAGTATAAATAACATCATCTACTAGTACCACCTCTTTATTAGTCACATCAACACTAGGAAGTTCATTACTTACAGTTGGCATATCCGATAACTTAGATAAATCATCACGATAGAAGGTAATATCTAAACTTGCCACATCTGGTCTAATACCATTGTGTTCATTTATTTTATCGGCTAGTCTATTAGCCATTGGCACACCCCTTGTCTTGATACCTACAAGCACTATGTCGTTTATGTCTTCAGCCTTTTCTGTTATTTCAAATGAAATACGTGTTAAAGCTCTATTTATTGCGACTTCATCTAATAGTTGTACACTTTTTTCCATACTTAAAACCTCATTACAATTATAATGTAAGAAGAGGAAAAGTATATGAATGAAATAATTTTTAAAAGAAATGAATTATTAGCCCAAAGCATGATTAAAGAGTTATCTAATAGAAACATGGAAGCTTTTTATGTCAAGAATAAGAAAGAAGCACTAGACAAGGTTTTAGAACTAATCCCAAACAATAGTTCAGTTACCATGGGAGGATGTCAAAGCGCGATCGACATCGGCCTTGTTGATGTCTTAAAAACAGATAGATATAACTTTATTGATAGAGATAAACTAGATAGACGTGAAGCATTACTTAAAGGGTATGACGCTGATTATTTTATCAGTAGCGCAAACGCTATAAGTGAAGATGGCATAATCGTAAACATCGATGGCAATTCAAATAGAGTATCTTATATTTGCCAAGGACCAAAACATGTCATCTTTATCATCGGTATGAATAAAGTCGCCAAGGATTTAGATAGCGCCATGAAAAGAGCACGTAATATAGCAGCACCTATAAACGCTCAAAGATTTGATGTTAATACGCCTTGTAAACAAACTGGTAAGTGTTTCAATTGTAAATCAATGGATACTATTTGTTGCCAATTTCTTATTACAAGATTTTCAAGACATAAAGATAGAATCAAAGTAATTCTTGTTAATGATAATTTAGGTTTCTAATGAAGATAATTGCGATTGATGGACCAAGTTGTTCGGGTAAGACTACTTTTTCAAATGTTATTAGTTCTAATGTGGTTCATATTGATGATTTCTATTTACCATTAAATAAAAGAACTGATGAAATAATGAACACACTTGGCGGCAACATTGACTTTGATAGATTATTAAACGAAATCATTATTCCCTATAAGGATAATAAAGAAGTAATCTATAGACCATATGATTGTCATAATGATTTATATACTAAATCAATCACCTTAGACAATAATAAAGATTTAATCATTGAAGGCGCTTATAGTCATCATCCAAAGTTATGTAAATATATTGACTATAAAATATTTATTGATATTGATCCAACTATTCAAAGAAAAAGAATACTAATTAGAAACAAAGATAACGCTAATGATTTCTTTAATATTTGGATCAAAAGAGAAAACGATTATTTTAATAATTTAGAGATAAAAGAAAGCTGTGATTTACTAATGGAAAGAACAATTAAAGTAAAAGGAATATATAAACACTTTAAAGGCAATCTATATTATGTGGAAGATATCGCCAAAAATAGTGAAGATGAAAAACTATATGTTGTATATAGACAATTATATGGTGATAACTCTTTATGGCTTAGACCCTTAGATATGTTTCTAAGTGAAGTAGACCACAATAAATATCCTGATATTAAACAAAAGTATCGTTTTGAATTAGTTGAAGAATAAAAATAATTCCGAGAAAAATAAAGTAGACTTTAGATTTCTCGGATTTTTTAT
>CAVEWG010000124.1:0-5129 GCA_963619285.1 Oscillospiraceae bacterium
TATTTAATGTTATTAAGAATATGAGAGATGATGGCAAGGCTGTTGTTATTATTACTCATAAATTAAATGAAGTGTTGGAAGTTTCTGATAGAGTAACAATTCTTAGAAAAGGTGAATATATCGGTACTATTGATACTAAGGATGCTAATGAACAAATTCTAACTGAGATGATGGTTGGCCAAAAAGTAGAGCTTAATATCAATCGTGATTTAATTGAAAACAAGGAAAAAAGACTAGAAGTAAAAAATCTTTCTGTTACAAACTTTGAAGGAAAGAAAGTTGTAAATGATGCAACATTTGATTTATATTCTGGGGAAATACTTGGTATTGCGGGAATTTCAGGATGTGGTCAAAAAGAACTTTTAGAAGCTATTATGGGTCTACAAAAAGCAGACAATGATTCTTCAGTTGTTTATTATTCAACAGCCCATGGTACTCATGAATTAGTTGGTTTATCAACTGAAAAGATTAGAGGCTTTGGTTTACATCTTGCCTTTGTTCCAGAAGATAGACTTGGCATGGGACTTGTTGGCAATATGGGAATGACGGAAAATGTTTTATTAAAGAGATATAAGAAGGGTGCTGGCCCTTTCCTTCATACTAAGAAGCCTCAAGAAATGGCTGAGAAGATTAAAGATGAGCTTGATGTTAAGACTCCTTCTTTGGAATATCCTTTGCGTAAATTATCCGGTGGTAATATTCAAAAGGTATTAGTAGGTAGAGAAGTTGCGGCTAAGCCTACTGTTCTTATGACTGCTTATGCGGTAAGAGGCCTTGATATTAATACTTCTTATACTATTTATAATTTGTTAAATGAAGAAAAGAAAAAGGGTGTTGCGGTAATCTATGTTGGTGAGGATTTAGATGTACTTATGGCACTAAGCGATAGAATTCTTGTTATGTGTGATGGCCATATTAATGGTATTCTTGATGCTCGTACTTGTTCTAAGGAAGAACTTGGATATCTTATGACTAATTTAAAGGAGTCTAATTAATATGAAAGAACCTAAGTTTACTATTACTAGAAAAGATAATGAAACAGTAGTTAATAAGGTGATAATTAAGACTGTTGCGATTATTTTATCTTTGCTTGTTTCAGCATTATTCTTATATTTTGTCACAAAACTAGATCCTATTTCGGTTTATGCTTCGATGTTTAAGGGGGCGTTTGGAACAAGTAGAAGAACTTGGATTACGATAAGAGATACAGTTTTACTGCTTCTTATTGCGGTTTCTTTAACTCCTGCTTTCAAGATGCGATTTTGGAATTGTGGAGCAGAAGGCCAAGTATTAATTGGTGGTTTAGTAACAGCTGCTTTAATGATTTACTATGGTGATATTTTGCCTACTTCATTACTTCTTATTATTATGTTTGTTACTTCAGCTATATGTGGTGCTCTATGGGCTTACTTACCTGCGTTATTTAAGGCTAAATATAATACCAATGAAACTCTGTTTACTTTAATGATGAACTATGTTGCGATTCAACTTGTTGAGTTCTTTGTAGATTTCTGGGATAAGAAGCAATCACATTCGGTTGGTATCATCAATATGAATACAAATGGTGGTTGGTTCTTTTCAATTGCCGGTAAACAATATTTATTAAATGTAATTATTGTTGTCCTTATTTCTATTATTGTTTATATTTATCTAAAGTATTCTAAACATGGCTTTGAATTATCGGTTGTTGGTGAATCAGAAGCAACCGCAAAATATGCTGGCATCAATGTAAAAAACACAATCATTAGAACAGTTCTTATGTCAGGTGGTATCGCTGGTATTGCAGGCTTTGTAGAGGTTGCGGGTATGTCGCATACTATTTCTAAACAAACGGCAGGTGGCAAAGGCTTTACGGCAATTATTGTTTGTTGGTTGGCGAAGTTTAATATTATTTCAATGGCTTTTATTTCACTACTTATTGTTTTCTTAGATAAGGGTGCTAGCCAAATCGCTTCTGATTTTGGTTTAAATGAATATGCTTCTAGTATTATTACTGGTATCATCTTATTCTTTATCTTGGGTTCAGAGTTTTTTATTAATTATCAAATAAATTATCATAAAAATATGGAGGCTAAACATGACTAGTGCACAATTGATTTCTTGGGTTGTTTCAGCTATTACATTTGGAACCGTTATTATGTTTGGTTGTATTGGTGAAACTATTAATCAAAAGGCTGGTAATTTAAATTTAGGTGTTCCTGGTATTATGCAACTTGGTGGCATTGGTGCTTTAGCTGGTGCATTTATTTATGAAAATTCAGTAGCTAATCCTAATGGCACTGTTGGAATGATTATTGCTTTATTAAGCGCAATTGTTGCAGGGGGTCTAGCAAGTTTACTATATAGTTTCTTGACCGTTTCATTAAAGGCTAATCAAAACGTTACGGGTTTAACACTTACCATTTTTGGAACAGGCGTGGCTAATTTCTTTGGCGGTAGTATGATGAAACTATCAGGTGGTGTTGGTTCTATTTCGGTAGCAACTACTTCTAGTGTATTTAAGTTACGCTTACCATTAATTTCTGGTAAGTTAGGATTATTTGGATCTTTATTCTTAAACTATGGTTGGATGGTTTACTTTTGTTTAGTGCTTGCCTTTGTCACAAATTATTTCTTAACAAAGACTAGAACTGGTTTAAATTTAAGAGCGGTTGGTGAAAATCCTGCTACAGCTGATGCGGCTGGTATTAATGTTACCAAGTATAAGTATCTTGCTTCTATTGTTGGTGGAGCAATATGTGGCCTAGGTGGCTTGTTCTATGTTATGGATTATATTCAAGGTACTTGGGCAAATGATAACACAATTGAAGCATTAGGTTGGTTGGCTGTTGCGCTTGTTATCTTTACAAGTTGGAAACCAAAGAATGCTACTTGGGGTGCCTACTTGTTTGGATTATGTTATTGGGCATATATTTATATTCCATCTGAAATATCTAAGAAGTTAGCTACTGTCTTAAAGGTTGAGAAGGTAACATATCTTCAAAATCTATATAAGATGCTTCCATATCTTGTCACTATTGTTGTACTTTGCGTTGTATCTGCTAAAAAGAAAAAGGAGAATCAAGCTCCTGGGCATTTGGGTGTTTCTTATTTTAGAGAAGATCGTTAATTATTAGGGCATTGATTGCCCTTTTTAAGTATTTAAAACCGCGTTATATTTTACTAAATGTACCTAAAAAAGTGAGATTAAGTAAAGTATAACGTGTTTTTATGACGAAAATTGGGAAAATATGCGTTATAATTTACTTAATCTAATAAAAAAATAGCGATTAAGTAAATTATAAGGAGTTTTCATATGATAATCGGTCGGGCACATGAGATAGAAATATTAAATAAGGTTATTCTTGATGATAGTTCTCATTTTATTGCAGTATATGGTAGAAGAAGGATTGGCAAGACCTATTTAATAAGAGAAGTTTATAATTATTCTTTTGCTTTCAGCCATGCGGGGTTATCTAGTGGTAACATGAGGGAACAATTGTTTGCTTTTACTTCATCTTTAAAAGATACTGGTTTAAAAGTTAACAAGTTGCCAAAAAACTGGTTGGAAGCTTTTGAATATTTAAAGGATGTCATTAGAAAATCTACTGAAAAGAAGAAAATAATTTTTATTGATGAATTATCTTGGATGGATACGCCAAAGAGTGATTTAATGATGGCTCTTGAAAACTTTTGGAATAGTTTTGCTTCATCTAGAAGGGATGTTGTCCTAATTGTTTGTGCTTCAGCTACATCATGGATGCTTTCAAAGGTCATTCATAACAAAGGTGGTTTATATAATAGACTTACAGAACAAATTCATCTTGTGCCTTTTGAATTAAATGAATGTTTAGAATATGTTAATAAGAATAATTTAAATTTAAATAAGGAACAAATCTTACAGTTCTATATGATATTTGGTGGGGTTCCATATTATTGGGGATTCATTAAACGTGGATATAGTTTGTATCAAAATATCGATAGTATGTTATTCGCAAGTGATGCACCTTTAAAAGAAGAATATCAATATTTGTATGCTTCAATATTTAGAAAGCCTAAAGCTTACCTAGAAATTATTGAGGCCTTAGCTAATAAGAAAAGCGGTTTAACAAGAGAAGAAATAATTAAGTACACCGGTATAGGTAATACTGGTGATTTGTCCAATAAGTTAGAGGAACTTGAAGTTTGTGGTTTTATTAAAAAATATAATGTTCCTGGTAACAAAAAGAAGAATGCTATCTTTCAATTGATTGATAATTATACTTTGTTTTATCATCAATTTTTAAAGGACTATCCTAGTGATGAGCATTTTTGGTCTAACCAAATAAATAATCCTAAAATTAATACTTGGATGGGGTTGGCTTTTGAAAGAGTATGCTTTGCGCATATTAAACAAATTAAGAAAAAACTTGGGATTGCCAATGTGTTAACTGAGGTTTATTCTTGGAAAACAAATGCAGATTTAGATAATGGTATAGTTGGTAGTCAAATCGATATGTTAATAGTTAGAAAGGATCAAACAATTAATTTGTGTGAAATTAAGTATTCTAACTCTGAATATATAATTACTAAGAGTGTTGACACTAAGATTAAGAATAAGATAAATGATTTCATATTATCGACGAAAAGTAAGTATGCGATTCAACCTACTTTAATAACGACTTATGGTTTAGTGAATAATTCATATTCAACAAATATTAGTTTTATTGTAACGATGGAAGACTTGTTTGAGAAAAATATATGAAAAACGAAGAATTAGTTAAGTTGATATTATCAAATCTTGGTAAAGATAATATATTATGCATCACAAATTGTTCAACTAGACTAAGAGCTACTGTAAAAGATGATCAAAAAGTTTCTTTAAAGAATCTAGAAAAGATTGATGGTGTGCTTGCGGTAATACATGATAAAAGTAATTATTATGAAATAGTGCTAGGGCCCGGGATTGTTCAAAAATGTGCTGAAATTTGTGCTGAGATGGGTATTTGTAGTAATGAAGAAAAAAGAAACGGTGCTTTTCATTTAAAGGTTAAACAAAAACATAGTCAGTTTAAAGATAATTTAAAAGTGATTGGTGAAATATTTGTTCCTCTTATTCCAGGTGTTATAGTAGCTGGTTTATGTGCAGGTTTAAATGCTTTAATTGTTTT
>CAVEWG010000125.1:0-5049 GCA_963619285.1 Oscillospiraceae bacterium
CTCTAGTATCTGATATATCTAACTTACTTTGATAGGTTCTAAGAATATTTTTATATTCATTAACTAAGCCGTCTAATTTATTAATGTCTATTCTTTTAACACCATCTTTTAAAGTTTTTAAAATGTCTTCATAATTCTTATTAGGACTAGAAAAGAACTTGCCATAACATCTATTAAAGTTAATTTCATCAGTATACTTATCACATTGCATACTTTCGCCTGAATCAAATATAGGTGTTACTTTAAGCCATTTTAAGGAATTAACATCTCTTATAATGCCAAAGTTTTTCATATGTCTATCACTATTAACGATTAAGTAATCAAGAATGAACATATTCTCAACATCATTTCTTGCGTTAGGCACACCATGTTCTTCTAATATGCTTATATAGAATTCATAATCACTTATACCATTTGGCTTTACCTTAGTCTTAAAGATATCATAAGCCGATATAATTTCTTCATTTTCATTTATAAAACAATCACACTTTGAAATAAACTTAGTCTTTTCATTAAACTCTATTTGATAATCGCAATAATCAAAACCTAATCTTTTACAAATATTCGACGCTAACCATTCATTAAATGGTTCTTCTCTACTAAAACTATAAGTACCCTTAATAAGTTTTCTTTTATCACCTTCTATAATCCAACCCTTTTGTAACATACCATCTGTTGTATTATTAGGAGACTTCAATACACTTGGGTCTAATTGTTTATGACTACTAGAAGAATCTAAAGAAGCTTCAAGATATGCTTCATATTCAAAATCATTATTAAAGAAATTAATATCGTTCCAAGTAATATTATCATCAACAGCTTTTAGCCAATATTGATCAGATAAAGATAAGCCATAGGCCTTATTTAATAATTCTTCACTACTTGATACATTTAATCTTTCTAGTAATTTTTCTAAATCTTTTCGCCAAGAAGGAATTCCTCTACCTTTAAACCAACTATTGGTAACTTTTAATATATTCTCAGATTTAGAATTATAGGCATTATAGATAGATAAAGGAGCGTAATCGATATTATTGATTTGTAAAATATCATCAATCACATTAAAAGATGAATTGAAATTTATGGTTAACACAATTGTGTTTTTATTCATCAAATAGCATTTCATAAGAGCTTCTTTCTAATTATTTTGATATGTAAATTATATCCTACAATTCACAATTAAGATTTTAATAAATTCTTTGTTTTTATTGAATATATATAAATTAACGAAACGGCTGAAGATATAAAAATAATAGTTAATAATAAACCATATATTTTAATAAAGTCAGCTATTTGAAAACTATAAACAAAGTTATCATAAACTTTCTTTCCTATTTCAAAAATATCGTAATCATTTGTATAACCTGTTATATCCATGATTTCCTCTTTAGAAGCCAAAGAACTTGATAACATGTTATTGATTAATTTATTGCTGAAAAAATTTGAAATAGGTAGCGATATAAGAAAAGCTAATGAAGATATAATTATTGATTCAATAAGGAATGAAGAAATTGTTTTTATTCTAGATTGACCAAGCGTCATCATAATTCCATAGTCTCTTCTTCTTTTATAAACGATATACACTAGTATTCCACATAATAATATAGACATGATAAAAGACATAATAATTGACGCAAAAACATATATCCTTTTGATTGCTAGAATAGGTTCATTTAAAGATGAAGCCACCTCATCATTTATTGTGTATTCAAAAGAAGAATCTATTGACGTGTCCAATCCATTTAAATAATTAAGTAAGCAATCAATAATTTTACTATTATTCCCATAGACTTCTATATAGATATTTGAAGAATGAATTTGATTATTAGTACTAGTAATAGAAAACAAATCATCTATATTCATTAAAATTAGATCATTGTTATATAAACTAGTTTCCTTAAAAGCTTTATCTTTCTTTGTTTTTAAAACTATACCTACTACTTCATAGACAAATTCTTCATTATCACTATTAATAAAAACCAATTCATCTCCAACTTGATAATTTGTGTTATCACTAACAACAATCTTATTTCCATCATTATCATTTAACAGTCGTCCTTCAATCAGGCTGTATTCTTCTTTTGATAACTCATCAGTATCAAAATTGGCTATAGTTGTTTTATATACGTCAGTATAGCCTACTTGATAATAATTAAGATTACTTGAAACTACGTATCTAAATTGGCTTATTTGATTGTTATCTTTTAGCTTAGATAAATAATTATGTATTTCTAAAAATGCACTTTGATAGCGATTATATAGCTCATTAATTTTATCTTCATCATAATTCTTAAGATCTAGTTCATTTATAAAATCATTTTTATATCGAGACGCAAATAAATTACTAGATACTTCTATTTCGTAATTCGAGCTTTCTTCAATCAAAGATATATATTTATCGCTACTTGCATTGAACATATAACAAATAAATATAAATATTGAAAGAATAAAGACAATAAGAAAGATAAAGATAGAATCTTTCTTATGTTCTTTAATTGATATCATTACTCTTGTTATAGTGTCCATTCTCTTATTAGTATTTCCCTAGCTTTGCATCTAAAAATTGTTAAATAGCTTAATAACAATCCAGGTATCATCGAAATAAAAGATAGTCCCAAAACTAAAAGAATATCTTTAAATGTTAATAATGTTAAATTGTTTGTTTTGTTTTCTATAAATATAGATAGATTATTATAGTTAATTAGATAATTTATTAAATCATCTTTCAAAAGAAGAGTTAATAGATAAGCCATAAATAAAGATATAAAACCAACAATTATGTATTGGTATACAAAGTATAAACATGTATTTGCATTACTATCACCTAATGATTTTAAGATACCAATATCGGTTTTATGATAATTAATATCAAAAGCTATTAATAATACAAATATAAAACAAGAAGCTAGTATAGAAAAAATCAACAGTGTATTGAAGTTATTGAAGACACTTTCAATATTACTAATTAAATTAATATATTCATCTACATCCGTTTCATAGCTGTAGTTAGTATCTAAAGTATTTAATAAATTAATTTCGTTTATAAATGGTTTCAAATCAGAATAACTATTTAATTCAAAAATAGCTGGTAAATATAAATATGGGCCAATATAATAACCTCTATAAAATAATTCATCTTCTATTAAAGGTACTATTTCTTCAACAATCTTATCAAATATTTCTTCAGGAATTAAGTTATAAGTTAAAAATTCATTAAAAGAATCATCGCTATCTAGAATACCTATTACTTCAAAATCAAAACTAGCAAGTTCTTCTCGATTTATATTTGTAATATTAGAACTAGTAATAGTTCCATCATCGGTGCTAATCATAAAACTATCTTTATATAATTTGTAAGTAAGAGTATCTCCTACATTTACATTTCTTTTAGTTTCTCCATCAAAGAAAATGCAATCATCAAAAAGAACTATTTTGTTTAAACCATTTTCTATATCATCTTCATTAAAATATCTACCAGCAATCAAATCATAAGCATTACTCGTATTGGAAGTGGAAGCTAATTTATAATGTTCAGCCATAGTTATATATGATTTAAAAGAATTGAACCTACTTATATAATCAATACTTGAATCCAAATCAGATTGAATAAGAAGTCCGTATTCATCACTATGCGGGACTAGTTTAACTCTACTAGACATTATCTTATTTGACTTAATATTTTTTACATAATTTAAATTACATAAAGAATTTAAATCATTATTATATTGTTCCATGTACTTATTTAAAGAATTCTTATCGATATATACATCTTCATCTTTTTGAAAAGCTAAAACATAAGATTCATAATCATTAAAATCAACAGATGATCTAAAAGAAACACTTGGACTTAAAACTTCATACATATATTCTTCCATAGATAAGGAAATATTTCTTAAGCCTAAAGAAATAAACAAACTAAAGAAAATAACACTTAAAACAAGACAATATATAATTGTCCTACCCTTTTGATTAATGATTGCCTTAAGACTTCTATTGAACATAATTAATTCAAGAAATCCCTAGTTTTACTAGGGATTATATTAAACTTTATAGCACTGAGAACTATCTCCAACCTTTTTCTCCAAAAGATCAAATTCATTATTCCAACCGCAGTTAGAGCATTCTCTTGTAACCTTCTTAACCCATCTTATAAATATAGGATCATAATAGCCAGATTTGCCATGAATACATGGTTGATCTCCACCTTCAGTTGCCCAAGAACCTGTATAAGTATAATAGTTAACACCTTTACAAGTCATTTGGCCACAGCTTGGACAAGTTGCTCCACAAGGCATAATAGAATACTCATCAGCACTTATGAAAACAATAGACATTGATAATACCACCAATGTAAGTAAAACAGTCATAACCTTTTTCATAATACTTTATTTCCTATTCCAGAATTAGTTGCAACTTCTTCAATCACATTCTTTCATGAAAAAGATACTTTGTAAAATAAAATGTGATTAAATTTCATAGAAACACCCATTGAGTGCATCATTTACAGTAAATTAATCACATTTTTGTTAATTATAGATTGTATTTCCAAGACTTAGAGAAATCACCAAATGAATAAATCTCTAAACTAAGTTTATTTGTATTATAGATACAAGAATATTGCGTCTTACCCCTATCATTGCCATTACTTGGATCTTGGGCAATAAAAGCCATAATATGTTTTGCATAGTCTTCTCGCATGCCACCCTTGTTTGTTCTTAACAAAGCAGCTTTAATTGTTTCATCTCTTCCACATACTCCATGGAAACCATCATCTTTAGAAACATAATGATTAGTTGCGTGGTTTATATCAATGATATTCATCTTATTATCAACCCATTCAAGAAGTTTTGAAGTACCTGTTTTATCAACAATCATGATGTGATAGCCACTTCCAGGACCGGTAGATGTAATATTGAAATTATCTGCTAAACCAATCGCTTCTTGTACACTCTTACAATTATCCAACATCATACGCATCAAAATTGGTGGAAGTACTGTCTTTTTATTAGGCATAGTAGTACGCCAAAATTCAGCATGAGCAATCCAAGC
>CAVEWG010000126.1:0-5038 GCA_963619285.1 Oscillospiraceae bacterium
GTGCAATGAGAGGGTCGAAGAGAACAAAATATTGTTTTCTTCACTCTACTCTATTCTATTTAGATTCAGTTTCTGTTTCAACAACACTTTCTTCAAGCGTTACTTCAAAGTCTTTGATTTGGTTATCTCTTGAAACAGTAATTGTGATTGTATCACCAATTTGATAATTATCTAATTGTTTAGATAAATCAGAGAATGAACTCACCTTTGTATCATTGATGGCGATGATTAAATCTCCTGCTTCAATGCCGGCTTTTGAAGCGGCACCATTTTCAACTACTTCACCAACTAAGGCACCAGAATTTGTTACACCATAGTATTCCAAGTAATTTGAATCAGTTATTACTTTAACACCTAATGTTGCACGATCTTTAACATAACCATTGTTCTTTAATTGTTCAACGATTGTGCTTACTGTATTTGCAGGAATGGCATATCCCATACCTTCAACGGTTGCGTTAGAACTACTAGAAGAAGCACTTGAAGATATCTTGGCATTAACAATACCAACCAAGTTGCCATTTAAATCAAATAGACCGCCACCAGAGTTACCGGAGTTAACAGAAGCGTTTGTTTGGATTAAATCCATTGTATAGTTGTTGATTGTAACTTCTCTATTTAATGCGGAAATAATACCGTTTGTACTACTTGTACCTTTACCTAAAGAGTTACCAATTGCGACAACTTCTTGTCCTAATTTTAATGTATCGGAATCAACAAGTTTCGAATAAGATAAGCCAGTTGCATCAATCTTTAATAAAGCTAAATCTGTTTTAGCATCTGTGCCAATGATTGTTGCATCATATGTATCACCATTATTAAGGGCAACAGATACATTAGTAGCTGATTCAACTACGTGGTTATTAGTTACGATATAACCATCTTCGGAAATGATTACACCGGAACCTAAAGATGTAGAAGAATAAGTTTGGCCAAAGTAAGAAGCTTGACTTTCTGACTTACTAGTTATTTCAACTACTGAATCAATAGCTTTTTCAATAACCGTTTCATAAACACCAGTTGTTGTATTTGAATATTGAACTTCACTTGTTATAGATGAAGTATTACTACTAGAACTGTTAGTATCCACTGTTTTATAAGTTAATTCATAGATACCATAAGTACCGCAAGCGCCGCCAAGTAGGGCGACTAAGAATATAATAATAATTTGTTTAAATCCAAGTTTCATATAAATTACCTCCATTTACATTTACATTATAGGAAGTTAAATGTGAATTTAAAGTGAATAATTTGTTAAGTTTTCAAGAATTTTATTAGCTACTCTTATGCCATCTAACGCACAAGACATAATTCCACCACCATATCCAGCACCTTCGCCACTTGGAAATAGACCTTTAGTATTGATGGATTCTAAAGATGCATTTCTTTCGATTCTAACTGGGCAACTACTTCTGGTTTCTGGTCCTACCATGATACCTTCACTTATAAAGCCTGGTATTTTTGAATCAAAATAAATTAAAGCTCTTTTTAATATTTCGACATCTTTCTTATTAAAAAAATCGTTATAGTCACATAATGTGGTACCTAATGGATAAGTAGATTCGAATATTAAATTATTACTAGTATTATTGATAAAATCCCTTATGTTTGAAGAAAGGGCTTTATAAGAATTCGAATACTCATAGGCTTTTTGTTCAAAATGTTTTAAATATTCAAACCCACCTAGGTTGCCACTTGGATATTCTTCCTTAGTAACTTGAATTAGAATTGCTGAATTAGCGATACCTGAATTTCTGGCGGCATAAGACATACCATTTGTAACAATTGAATTCAAATCGCTTGTCGCAGGTATTACGATACCACCTGGACACATACAAAATGAATAAACACCTTTTTCATCTTTATATCTTAAGAAGTATTCACAAGCGTGCTTGCCATCTCCTTTTTGATTATTGTCAATTAAGCTTTGAGGATGTTCTACTCTAAAACCAATGGAAATATCCTTAGGAATGATATGTACGCCTTGTCTATCTAATTGCTTAATTGTTTTATAACTACTATGTCCTATACCCAAGATACATATGGGACTATAGATTTCTTGTTTATTTGTTTTTACACCAATTACTCCATGATTATCATTTAAGATAAGTTCTTCTAGTTCTTCTTCAAAAAAGAAAGCAGCTCCTTTTTGAATTAAATAATCAGTTATTTTCTTAATTATTTCTCTTATACAATCAGTACCAATATGGGCATGTGGTGTATATTTAATAGGTTCCTTAGCTCCAAATCTTATAAAGACATTAAGTATATATTCCACAAAAGGATCCTTAATGCGAGTAGTTAATTTAGCATCAGAGAAAGTACCGGCGCCGCCTTCGCCAAATTGAACATTACTGTTTATATTTAATTGACCGGTTTTAAAAAATGTTTCAACATCTTTAACTCTTTCATCGATTCTTTTGCCTTTTTCAATAACGATAGGCTTAAGTCCAGCCTCTACTAGTCTATAAGTAGAAAAGATGCCACTTGGTCCATAGCCCACTACAATCGGCCTAATATCACTGTTTACATGTTTTACACTTGTATCTACTTTATTAAACTTTGTTACATTTTTTATTTTTAATAGTTTGTCTTCATTTTTACAATCAACAAGTAATTGATACTTATAAACAGCTTGTTTTCTGGCATCAATACTCCTTTTATATACTTTAAAACTAATGAGCTCATTTCTACTTATTCTTAACTTTTTTAATAGTATATTTTCAAGCTCTTTTTCATCTTGTTTAAGCTCTAACTTAATTTCGCTAACTAAAATCATGTTTCTATTATAATTCAATAAAAATCATGTTTCTATTATAATTCAATATTGGTATATAATCATTGCATGACTAATAAAAAAACAGTTTCTAAGCAATATGCCCAGAAACAATTTACAAGTGTTGGACTGGTGCTTATTGTTTATGCGCTTTTGGTTCTATATATTCCTTACGGTCTTAAGCAATTAGCTAGTTTAGAAGTAATTTCTTTTTTAAACGACAAAAATAATTTCTTAATTGCATGTTTAATTTGCTTAATTTCTGGATCTGTCTTTCCGTTTTTTGCGTTAAGAAAAGCCTTTGGAATTGATCTTGTAAAGATTAAAAATAAACCCGCAATTGATTTAAAAGATTATCTAGTTAACTTCGTTGTCTATTTTGGTTTTGCCGCCGCTGCCTTATATCTTAATACGATTATTTTTGAACTTATCGGTTTTCAAGGAAGTGTTGTATCCGATATCGGTGTTACTTTTAACGATACTTTAAATGGTAATATTCTTTATTTAATTATTTATATTGTGATTTCACCAATCCTAGAAGAATACGCTTTTAGAGGAGTACTTCTTAATTGTTTGAGCAAGTATGGGAGATTCTTTGCGCTAATTATGACTTCAATTATTTATACTTTGGCTCATGGCTCAATAAGTGAAATGCTTCCAAGCTTATTAATGGGCTATCTACTTGGTAAGATGATGCTAAATTATGGTTCTATTTGGCCATCAATTATTACTCATATTTTAGCTAATGGCTTTTTATGTTTATTAGCTTTAATTCCTGAAAAAAATTCTTATATTTCAATCATCATTCTAGGTGTGGTAATTGTAGCAGCAATCATCTTTGTTGTGAGTAAACATTATAAAGTAGTTTCTGTTAAGAATTCTAAGGCTAACGAGAAAGTATCTTTGATGTTTCTTTCAAACGTCTTTGTGATTATTTCACTAGTACTTTTTATAGTTCATACATTACTGGTAATGTTTGTAAAATAACTTGTATTTAGTTTATTTTTTAGATATACTAATAGTCGATAAGCAGAGAGAAATCTCTGCTTAATTTATTGTTTAGAGGTTTTATGGAGATTAAAGAATTAAAAGAAAAGCTAGGCAATGATTTATTAAGTTTGGGCTACAAACTATATGATTGTTACTTTGAAAAAAAGGAACATATCTTACATGTAGTAATTGATGCCAAAATGGATATGAATCAAATTGAAGAATTGTCCAAGAAAGTATCGGAAATCATGGATTTATATGATGGCGATATGGATGAATACATGTTGGATGTTTCTACGGTGGGGATTGAAAAAGAAATTAGAAGCGAAGATGAGCTAAAAGAAGCTGTAGGTTCTTATATTTATGTAAAGACAAAAGAACTTAAGGCATATGGCGATCTTGAAAGCTTTGATGGAAACATTTTAACTTTAAAGACTAAAGATAAAAACATTACTAAGACTGTTAAAGTGAACTATAGCGATGTCAAATATGTGCGTTATGCCGTTAAATTTTAAAGGAGAGGAATAATTATGAATGGCGTTAATTTAAAAAATAACAAAAATTTCTTAGAGGGAATGAGATTATTTGAAGAAGATCGTAAAATCCCAGCCGAGTTTGTTATTGAGACACTAAAGGAAGCAATTGCGAAGACTTATCAAAACCATGTTGACGCTCCTGCTGCTAAGGTAAGAGTTGAAATCGACAGCAAGGGAATTCAAGCTTACCATGAATTATTGGTTGTTGATGATGATTCTGATACTTTCGATGATACATTAGATATTTTATATAGCGAAGCTGTTAAGATTAAACCTGATGTAAAAGTTGGTGATGTTATTGAAGAAGAAATTAACTTTGGCGAAATCAGTAGAACTTCAATCAATGTTGCTAAACAAATGCTTAAACAAAAGACAAAAGAATTTGATAAACAAAGAGTTTATGATGAATACAAAGATAAAGAATATGATTTAATTTCAGGTATCATCAAGACTGTTGAAGAAAAGTTTGTCTTAGTTGATATTAAGAATACCATTGGTATCTTATTAAAGAATGATCAAATTCCAAATGAAGTATATAAAGAAGGAAATCCTATCAAGGCTATCATTAAAGAAGTTTCTAAAAACTCAAAGGGTTCTCAAGTTGTACTAAGTAGAGCTGATGCTAAGTTTGTAGAAAGATTGTTTGAAAAAGAAGTGCCTGAAATTCAACAAGGTCTTGTAGAAATCAAGGCAATCGCTAGAGAAGCTGGCGAGAGAACTAAGATGGCTGTTTATT
>CAVEWG010000127.1:0-5033 GCA_963619285.1 Oscillospiraceae bacterium
AAACAATACCTGGCTTACATAGTATCTTATTGGTTCTAGAATCAATACATACTACTACTGCAACCATGCCATTATCAGCAAGTATTTGTCTATCTTTTAAAACACTAGTTGATAAACCAGATACATCTCTACCATCTACATATATCGCATCTGTTTGAATTCTGGTATTTGATCTAAATACTTCACCATTTCTTAATACTAGAGCGTCACCATTAGCGCATATAAAACAGTTTTCTTCAGGAATTCCTGTTTCTTTAGCTGTTGCTGCATGAAGTTTAAGCATCTTATATTCACCATGTACTGGCATGAAATATTTAGGCTTAATTAGCTGCATCATTAACTTTTGTTCCTCACTTGAGGCATGTCCTGTTGTATGAAGTGATTGGAACGTCTTGTTTTCAAGAACTCTAGCACCATTTCTTACAAGTTGATTAATGATGCCTGAAACATTTAAGGCATTGCCTGGAATAGGATTAGAAGATAATACAACTGTATCACCTGGAATAATCTTAATGTATTTATGAACACCATTAGCGATTCTAGATAAAGCTGCTAGTGTTTCACCTTGTGAACCTGTACATATAATACATACTTCACTTGGCTTAAAACTATTAACCATGTCTTGAGTAATGAACGTATCGCTAGGAACATCGATTGTCTTTAATTGCTTACCAATTTCAACAACGTTTTCCATAGATCTACCAAGTACTAATACTTTTCTACCACATTCTGATGCTGACTTTATGATTTGCGATAGTCTATTAACATTAGAAGCGAAGGTAGAAACAATTAGTCTTCCTGGTGTTTTCTTAATAATATCGTAAACAGTACTTGCGACTTTCTTTTCTGATATTGAGAAACCTTCTACTTCGGAGTTTGTTGAATCTGACATAAGAAGGGTAACACCAGCTGCACCTATATAGGCCATCTTTTGATAGTCAGCATTTTTGCCAATTGGTGTTAAGTCAAACTTAAAGTCACCAGTTTCTACGATTCTACCATTTGGCGTATTGATTAAAACGCCTAAAGAATCCGGAATAGAGTGTATGGTATTAAAGAAACCAACCTTAAAGTACTTAGTTTGAATAGCACTATCTTCGTTTATTTCTTCTATTTTTACATTAAAATTCTTCCTTCTTTCCGAAAGTTTCTTTTCAATTAAAGCCTTCGCAAAACGAGGAGCGTATATTTTATTTATCTTACAAGCCATTAAAAGGAAAGGGATACCACCAATATGATCTTCATGACCATGGGTAATAATCAGTCCTTTGATTTTATCTTGATTTTTTATTAAATGTGTATAATCTGGAATTACATATTCAACACCTAGTAAATCATCATCAGGGAACTTAACACCAGCATCAACAATTAGTATTTCATCGTCTTGTTCGAAACAATACATGTTTTTGCCGACTTCTCCAAGTCCTCCTAATGCATAAACTAGCGTATCTTCTTTAACATTATAGTTCACACCATTATAAGCATTAGCTTTATTAGCTTTCATTTATCCTCCATTATATTCTTTTCTAAAGTCAACTATATTTTAATTTAAAAAGCGATCTTATTCAAGACAAATTGCTTCGCCATCTTCATAATATGGATCTTTTTTATTGATATAGTCATAAAATAAGACACCCTTAAAATGATCTAGTTCATGTTGAAGCACGATTGCCAAATAACCACTAGCTTTTATCTCGACATTTGAATCGGTTAAAAGATCATATCCTTTTACTTTTACTCTAGCACTTCTATAGATATATCCCTTATGTTCATCTACTACTGATAGACAGCCTTCACCTGATTTTAGATATGCTTTCTCTAGTGAATTAGATACAATCTTAGGATTAACTAAGGCATATTCTTTAACAACATTTCCATCTTCATCTTTTAAGATGATAGCGGTCATCTTTTTAAGCACACCAACTTGTACTGCAGAAATGCCAACGGCTGGTCTTAAATCTTTTTCTTTGGCTATTTCATCTATTGTAGACTCATAGACATATTGATACATATCTCTTAATAATTGTTCATCTTCCTTACTTAAAGGCAGTGTTACATCTTTACTACGTTGTCTAAGTATTGGATTATCATCTTTAACAATTGTTTCATTATTTATAATCATGCAAAATATTATAATACGAAATGTTTTGATTTTGTATTATTATGCTAAAATTTTAGTTGTGAAAAATAAAAATACTAAACATACTAAACAAAAAAAGAAACAACGTAAACACTTTTCGGTTTTTCCAGCCTTTTCAGATAAGCTATTAGTCTTTGCGGTATTAATACTAGTAATATATTCTTCTATCATGGTAGCCTCTGCCGCCATGGGTGAAGGAGCAGGCGATACAGGTGTTGTAACCCGTACCCTACAAAGACAAGGATTATTTGCTGCTATTGGCTTAGTTGGTATGTCAATAGCTTCTAGAAGTGATTGGCTATTTAAACGCCATATACGTGTTTTTTATGTCTTGTATGGTTTTGTTGTTTTTCTTCTTCTTGTATGTAGGCTTTTTCCAGCGACCTATGGCGCCTATGGCTGGATTAGAATTGGTTCTATTTCTGTACAACCATCAGAATTTGCTAAGATTTTTATGATTGCCTTTGCAGCCCAATTATTTAGATTTGATAGACATGAACAAAATTTAAAGAACGCCAAAATATTTATAGCTTCTTCGCTTTTCTTATTCTTTATTATATTAGGCCTTCAAAAAGACTTAGGTAGTGGCGTAGTACTACTTGGAATGTGTTTTATAATGCTTCTAATTGTTCCATATAAAGAACTTAATAAGATAAGAAAAATAATGTTGATATTAATTGTCTTTGTGATAGTTGGTATTGTTATTATCTTCTTACCAAGTGTTAATAGCTTCTTAGAGGAACATTCATCAAGTTATCAAATAGGAAGATTCTTAGCTGCTAACAATCCATTTAAGTATCAATACGATGTAGGTTATCACTTAATCATGGGTCTTGTATCATTCGCTACTGGTGGTTGGTTTGGCGTAGGTTATGGCCAATCAATTCATAAGTATATGAACTTCCCAAATCCTACTACCGATTTCATTCTTCCAGTAATTGTAGAAGAAATGGGTGTTGTGGGTGGTTTTATTCCTATCATGGCCTTATATGCAATTATTTTCTTTAAGCTTGTACGTTATTCTATTAAAGCTAATGAAATGTCGGGCAAGATAATTCTTGTTGGTACATTCGCTTATTTCTTTATACACTTTGTCTTAAATATTGGTGGTGTATCAGGTTTGATTCCTCTTACTGGTGTACCTTTGTTATTTGTATCATCTGGTGGTTCTTCCCTTGTTGCCTCTATGACGGCTATCGGCTTATGTGAAGAGGAAATCATTAAATATCGTAGGTCTAATGTTATATGAGAGTTGTAGCTGGAAAATATAAAAGAACTCCTCTTAAGACTATTGAATCTCTGTCTACTCGTCCTACTAAGGATATGGTAAAAGAAGCTTTGTTTTCTTCTATTTATATAAATGAAGAAACTTGTTTCCTAGATCTTTTCTCAGGCAGTGGGGCAATAGGTATTGAAGCTTTATCACGTGGGGCAAAAGAAGTTTATTTTAATGATTTAAATAAAGAAACTGTTAATGTAATTAAAGAAAATCTTTTAAAGTTAAAAGAAAATAGAGTTGTCTATAATCTTAATTATGATGCTTGTTTAAATAAACTAAATGGTATTCAATTTGATTATGTCTTTTTAGATCCGCCATATGCTTTTAAAGAATATGAAAACATCTTTAAGTTAATTGATGAATACAATCTTTTAAAAGACAATGGTAAAATTATTGTAGAAGTTAAAAAAGATGTTGAACTTGATGACAACATCTATTCATTGAATAAGTATAAAGAAAAGAAATATGGTATTTCAAAACTACTATATTATAGGAGGAAAGATGTCTAACGCAATTTATCCAGGTACTTTTGATCCAATCACAATAGGACATTTAGATATTATTGAAAGAGCTGCAAAGACTTTTGATGAAGTCTATGTTGCTATTATGATAAACAAGACTAAACATTGTACATTCTCGCTTGAAGAAAGAGTTGACTTTATTAAAAGATGCACATCACATATTAAAAATGTACATGTTGTCTATAGTGATGGCTTAACTGTTGATAAGGCTTCAGAGCTTAATTGTAAAGTAATTGTTAGAGGCATAAGAGCGGTTACTGACTATGAATATGAATTAGCTCAAGCAACTAGTAATTTAATGTTGAATGATGAAATAGAGACTTGTTTATTTGTTTCTAAACCAGAACTATCATTTTTAAGTTCTAGTATCGCTAAAGAGATTGCTTCTTTTGGTGGTGATATTTCTAAGTTTATTCCCGAAAATATCGCTTCTGATGTTATAAATAAGCTTAAGAAATAATGTAATCGTTTTCTTACAAAAAAGGAACCGTTTTCATTGAAAAAAGTATTGAAATGTATTTCAAAGACTTTAGAATAAGGTGTATCCAAAGGAGGATTTGAATATATGAGATATGAATTATTTGGAAAATCACCAGTTGGTGCAATTGAGTTTCTTGGAACATATGGACATGAAGAATTATTGCTGGAAGCATGTGATCAATACAGTGGCATGGGCTATAAGGCAATTAAGTATTGTGCCGTTAATTATTAATAATGAGGGTTATCAAATTTGATAATCCTTTTTTATGAGACAATAGGTATATAGAGTTTATTTGATTAGTTTATATTTTAAGAAAGGGAAAAACTATGAACAAAACAAACTGTATTAAACTAATGTCTATTATTTTATTATCGTTTCTTTTATGTGCGTGTAATCCAAAGGATACTTTCAATGTTATTCATTATGACTTCACCCCAAGAACCATTGAAGAATATAAGGAATTGATTAATAGCACAGATTATAAAAGAGTGACATGTGTGCTTATTATTGATGATGATAATGTAGGTGATGATGAAATACTTATAGATTTATACAGCTTTGAAGATGGCGGCTATGCTTATATAGATACTAAAGACAACTTTGAGGCTAACT
>CAVEWG010000128.1:0-4963 GCA_963619285.1 Oscillospiraceae bacterium
TATATAGATTACCGTCATCTTTTGAAAAAGTAATATACAATAATTCATCATCTTTATATGTATATACTTTATATTCATCATCTTTAAAGACTTCTTTTATCGAATAGCCATCAAATTTAGAAATAATATAAGAATGTTCATTCTCAGCGAATATGCTGGAAGATGATGAAATAAGCAAAATTAGACTTAATGATAATATTTTAATTTTTTTAAACATGTTTACTCCTATAATTTTAACTACATATACATCAAAATTGATAAAACGCAGCAAGATATCTTAGATAAAACAATATCTTGAAGTAACAAGCTATAGCTTATTTTAACACCTCCAATTTATATCTTTTCTATTCTAATTTTATCATTCAATTTAAGCACGCACATATTTAAAAAGTCAGCCCCTATGACTGACTTAATTTTTAAAAAAATATAATTAGATATTATTTAAACAATTCTTTGATAGAATCAACAATCTTATCCATTTGGCCATTGTTGACACCACCTGATTGAGCAAGATCTTTCTTGCCTCCACCTTTACCATCACAAAGTGCAGCAGCTTCTTTAACGATAGAACCAGCATCTAGTCCTGTATCTATAGCGTTTGGTCCTAAAGCACAAACAAATGAATACTTTTCACTCGTTTTGTTTCCGATAAACACAGCACCACCATTTAATTTATTCTTAATAGCATTCGCAAAATCTTTTGCGTTATATTGTAGGCCATCATAAGCTAAGACAACATACTTAAATTTGCCATTATCACTAGCTTTAGCTACAACAACATCACTATCTAGATTCATTACTCTAGTTAATAATTGTGCTTTTTCATTTTCCAAAGAAGAAATAGAATCCTTCATAGAAGAAATACGATCGGCTATCATGTCAACATTCTTAAGCTTTAAGCTATCTTTAATGTTATCAAGCTTAGTCTCACTAGCTTTGAATGCTTCGTAAGCCTTCATCTTAGTAACACATTCAATTCTTCTAATACCTGAACCAACTGATTCTTCACTTGTAATCTTAAACGAACCCAAATCGCTTGTATTGAAAGCATGTGTACCACCACAGAACTCTTTACTAGGTCCCATAGTCACAACTCTTACCTTATCGCCATATTTTTCATCAAATAAGGCAATAGCACCAGTCTTCTTAGCTTCTTCAATAGTTAATAATTCAGTAGTAACAGGATAACTTGCATTAATAAATTCATTAACCTTAGTTTCAATTTCAATTAATAATTCATTTGAAATCTTTTCAAAGTGTGTAAAGTCAAATCTAGCATAATCAGCGCATACATAAGAACCAGCTTGTTGGACATGACTTCCAAGTACTTCTCTTAGTGTTTCATCTAGTAAATGTAGACAAGAGTGATTAGCACGAATCTTTACCCTATCACTTGCGTTGATGCTTAACTTAAATGTATCACCTACTTCAATTGTTCCATTTTCAATTGTTACTGAATGTAAGAATTCACCATTAGGTGCTTTTTGAACATCTTTGACAAATGCTTTACATGCATCATTTTCAATAAAACCAGTATCAGCACATTGGCCACCACTTTCAGCATAGAAACAAGAATTAGCAAATACTACTTCGCCAGAATCATTTAATGAATCAACACTCTTACCATCTTTGAATAAAGCGATAACCTTTGATTCATCTTCGTCCTTTTCATAACCAGTAAAAGTAAAATCAGCCTTGAAGTTTAATAAGTCTTCACTTTGATTATGCATAGACTCAGAAACATCTCTAGCATTTCTAGCCATTTCCTTTTGTCTAGCCATGCATTTTTCAAAGCCTTCAAGATCACACTTGATGCCTTTATCACTTGCTGATTCAATAGTCATTTCCTTAGGGAAACCATATGTATCATAAAGTTTGAAAATTACTTCACCTGATAAAGTACCATCTTTTACATTATCAAGTTCTTGATTTAATAATTTTTCTCCATTAGCAAGCGTAACGATAAATGATTCTTCTTCCCTTTTAATTAACTTCTTAACAAAATCCTTCTTTTCAAGTAAATAAGGATAGAAACCAGACATCATATCACATACTGTATCAACAAGCTCATATAAGAAAGGCTTATTAATACCTAAGTTTCTTGCATAACGCATAGCACGTCTTAGTACTCTTCTTAAGACATAGCCTCTACCTTCATTTGAGAAAGTAGCGCCATCAGCCAAAGCAAATACACAAGTTCTAATATGGTCAGCAATTACTCTATATGCCATCTTATTATCAGCATATTTAATATTTGTATATTCCTCAGTTTTGTGAATTATTGGAAGGAATAAGTCTGTATCAAAGTTTGTTTCTCCATCTTGGATAAGGGCAACAAGTCTTTCAAGCCCCATACCTGTATCAATATTCTTTTGAGGAAGTTCTTTATAGTCTTTTCTATCTACTCCTTCTTTAGCATCAAATTGCGAGAATACATTGTTCCAAACTTCGATATAACGATCATTTTCAATTTCATCAAAGAATAATTTTTCGCCAATGCCTTCAGGATCATACTTAGGACCTCTATCATAATAGATTTCACTATCTGGTCCACATGGCCCTTCACCAATTTCCCAGAAGTTATCATAAGACTTTAAGATATGCGCAGGATTAATGCCAATCTCTTTAGTCCATACATTATATGAAGCTTCATCATCTGGATAAATAGTTACATATAATCTATCTGGGTCAAAGCCAATCCATTCAGGACTTGTTAAAAACTCCCAGGCAAACTTTAAAGCATCTTCTCTAAAATAGTCACCAATAGAAAAGTTACCTAACATTTCAAAGAATGTATGGTGTCTTGCAGTTCTACCTACATTTTCAATATCATTTGTTCTAATACACTTTTGGGCATTAGTGATACGGTTACATGCGGGCTTTTCTCTACCATCAAAGTATTTCTTTAAAGCTGCAACACCAGCATTAATCCAAAGTAAAGTTGGATCATTTACTGGTACTAAAGATGCACCTGGTTCTACCATATGTCCCTTAGATTTAAAGAAATCTAGAAACATTTGTCTGACTTCATTACCTGTTAAGTTTTTCATATAAATTCCCTCCAAAAAAATAAAAAAAGCGCCTCTAAGGACGCAAATACGTGGTACCACCTTAGTTCTTGATATACAAGCACTTTAATCGATAACGGTGATATCCCGCTGAGTATTAATCAGAATATAAAAGTAGCTTCCTAAAACATTTGTCATAAGTTTTCACCATCCACTTACTCTCTATAAACAAAGCATTTTAGTACTTTTCTTCCTCAAATATAATAACACAAATAACTACCTAACAAAAACATATTTGCCTTTGCCGGCACCTTTTACGGCTTCAATAATATGTAGTTGGTCTCTCATTTGTTTTACATAAGAAGTTGCAGTAACCTCAGAGCAGCCAAGCGTTTTAGCAATCATTGAATTACCGAAAACTTCAAAACAAAGTTCATTAAACAATTTAATGATGTTGTGCTTAGTGTTGTTAGAGTAATTCGAACTTAAAATTATTTCCTTTATATCCTTATTTTCATGTTCTTTAATTGTTTTAGAAGAATCATCACCGTATTTAATCTTTAAATATTCTTCGTTAGCTGGTATTACAACCGAAGTAACATTATCATAATCAGAAAAGAGTTTATAGTAAAGATTCGGTGAGCCATTTTCTTCCATTGCTCTTTTAGCTTCGCCGATTCCTGTTCCAAATGTCTCAATAATACCAAGAGATTTAAACATATCTCTGATTTCAGGATTTTCACAATCTCTCTCATTAAAGAATGATTTTTCATTTAAATCTTCAAGTCTTAAAGGAGGTAAAGGCTTATTATAATTAACAATATTGATTTGTTTATTAGAAATATAGATTTGAATTGCCTTGCCATTTTCATAATTATTATGAACAATGGCGTTAGCCACAAGTTCTTCTAAAGCAACATAAGGAAAATTCATAATTCTACGATTTTCAGCTACATTATCCTCTCTTATAACAATAGTATTTAAATAGTTATCGCTAATATATTTAATAAGGGAATCATATAGTTTAAAAATAGGACCCTTGAAATATTTAGTCTCCATTTTTCTTTTGTTTCCAAAACTATCAATAATTACTTCAACATAAGAATACTTGATATATTTTTCCGGACTATCGCAAAACATTAAAATCGCAAAATTCTTTACCTTTCTCTCACTTGGATCATTTTTATCTAGCAAGTTTAATGATTTAGCCATTTGAATCTTAGAAAGATTATTCATAACTTCACGATTGCTGGTTTTAAAAATATATTCCCTAATTAAATCAGCATTCAAATCATCGATACAAGCATCTTCATTCGCTAATGAAGAAAAGTGAAAATTCGAAAACTTTCTTAAAAGGTCATACTCTTGGTCAACGCGAGCAAGCTTGCTTTCAGCTTCGATTCTGACATAACGGCCAGGTTTAATATTAACCTTTTTATCTTTCTCCGCTTTTTCGCTAGCCATAAATGGGCCACCTGTTTGGCGTGGAACAACAATTAACAAATAATTTTTATCTTCGTATTTATTGGAAATGATTTCAAAATCAACATTTGGATAAAGATAAGATCTTAATGAATTTAATACATTTTTACTCTTTTCTAAGTTAACTTCTTCAATGCCCAAAATAGGAAAAGCAGGAATAGCCTTGTTGGTATCATCATTAAGTTCTTCAACGCCAATGAAGATATATTGAATATCGTTGTCATAATAGTTATTTCCATATGCACAAATTGTTTTTAAAATTTTTCCAAGTTGAAGGATGGAAGCCCTATATTCAATATATGAACATTCGCAACTTTTATTCTTTAAAATTTCATTAGCGTTTTTCTTAATTCTTTCAAAGTTCATAAGTCATCTCCAAACCAAAGATTTTTCCTATTAATCCAAAGATATTTTATACCAAACCAAAGATAATTAATTATTAAGTCTATTAACCAAAGTAGTTTTACGATTAA
>CAVEWG010000129.1:0-4951 GCA_963619285.1 Oscillospiraceae bacterium
CTTTTGCACCAAAAATAAAAGAAATTAATTTATCTATTTTTTTCAACTTTGTTTAAAGCGCTATGAACTGTTTTTAAAGTTTTATCATATGTTTCATTATCTTTTAACATAGTCATCACAAATAAAGTATTAATAATACTATATTGGCTTATCTTTGAAGGCGTAGATTCTGTTCTATATGCAAGATTGTTCGCTGAAGAAAGCAGAATTACATCGCTTGCCTTAGCGATTGGTGAGAGTTTATTAGAAGTGATAGAAATAACAGGTACATTATTTTCATTGCATATATTTTCTATTTCAACGGTGCCAGATGTTCTACCAGAGTGGCTAATAATTACTGCAACATCATTTTTAGTTAATAAAGAAGCAGTCATTGTTTGCATATCATAATCACTGTTATATAGGCAATTAATAGGCGATCTTAAAAATAAATGATAAGCCTCTAACGCCATTACATTAGAACCACCTAATCCAAAGAATACCACTTTATTAGCTTTTACTAATAAATCTACAGCTTTTTTATATTCTTTTCCATCAATTAAACTAATCGCATTATCGATTGCAACTTTTCCAGACTCGAATATTTTCTTAGCAATTTCTTCTTCATCATCATTTTCTTTGATTTCGTTATTTATTGTGATAGTGGGATCAAAATCTTCCGTTAATAATGCAATCTTAAAATCCGTAAAACCATCATATCCAAGTAATTTTGTAAATTTAAATATTGTAGAATCAGCTACACCTATCATGTCGGCTATTTTACTAATAGTAGAATGAGATACTACTTTTATGTTTTCTGATATGTAGTCTGCTATTTTTTTATCTGTTTCTTTTAAAGATGGATATATTGCGTTAACCCTTGATTTATACGATGTATTCTTGCTTTTCATGTGATTACCTCTATACACTTATTATAATAAGAAAAAAATATTTTTCAAATATGTTGCAATTGGAAAAAATATTTTGTAGAATGAAGACACAAATAGTAAAGCGCTTACAAAGGAGGTAGCAACTTGATTGATATGAGTAAGACATTAGATGAATCTAGGATCAATTTTCATCTAAAAGGAAACACAAAAGACGAGATCTTGAAGGAAATAGTAGACATCTTTGATGCAAGTGGTGTTCTAAGTGATAAGGAACAATACTTAAAAGATGTCTATCTAAGAGAAAGTGAAGGCCCTACCGGTATGGTCAATAACTTATGCATCCCTCATGGCAAATCTGATGGTGTTAATAGATCTTGTATCGCAGTATGTAGATCAGACAAATTAATTGAGTGGGAATCTATAGATAACAAACCCGTCAATGTATTTGTGATGATGGCTATTAAAAGCGAAGATAAACAAGATTTAGTAAAGGTCTTATCAAGAGTTGCGATGAAACTAGCTGATGAAGATGTTGTGAAGACATTGAAGACTACTGAAGATAAAAAGGAAGTCTTAGAAATTTTTTCAAAGGAGTAACTTTATGAAAATTGTTGGAATTACAGCTTGTCCTGCTGGTATTGCACATACATATATGTGTAGAGAGGTGCTTATAAAAGCGGCCGAAAAAAGGGGACATACTTGCAAGATTGAAACGCAAGGTACTATTGGAACAGAATTTGAATTAACAGCTGAAGATATAAAAGAAGCAGATGTTGTAGTACTAGCGGTTGATGTACATGTTCAAGGAGAAGAAAGATTTGAAGGTAAGCCAATTGTAAGAATTGGTACCGCTAAGGTTATTTCTAATCCCTTGGGATTTATTTCTAAATTAGAGAAAGCTATGGAGAAGAAAGCATGAAAAAGAAATTTGAAATTAAAAAACATATCATGACAGCTATTGGTTATATGATTCCACTAGTTGTTGCAGCAGGTTTATGTATGGCTATTGGCCAGGTAATTGACTCAAACGTACGTCAAGCTACTTCTGGTATAGGCTATTACCTATATAGTATTGGTGGCTTTGGTATGAATCTAGTAGTACCAGTAATTGCCGCTGGTGTATCTTATTCAATTTGTGGAAGACTTGGTATAGCACCAGGCTTAATTATGGGCTTTGTATGTACAACCATTAAATCAGGTTTTATTGGCGGTATCGTTGGTGGCTTCATGATTGGCTACTTTGTCTTATTCTTACAAAAGTATCTAGCTCCTCATACTCCTAAATGGATGAAGGGACTGCTACCAGTAATGATTATTCCAGTTCTTACTACCGCAATATGTTGTACATTGATGTATACCGTTGTAGGCATTCCATTCGCATGGATTATTGAATCATTACAAGGTTGGTTAGCTAGTATGTCTAATGGCTCTAAGTTTGTCTTTGGTGCCGTTGTTGGTGCTATGGCATGTTTCGACTTTGGTGGACCTATTAATAAGACAGCATCAACATTTGTTAATGGCTTATTAGCTGATGGTGTATATGGACCAGAATCAATTAAGTTTCTAGGATCTATGGTTCCTCCATTTGGTATCGCTATTGCTTGTTTACTTCAACCTAAGAAGTTTACAAGCGCTGAAAAAGAACAATTAAAAGCTGCAGTACCAATGGGTATTTGTATGATTACTGAAGGTGTTATCCCAATTGCGGCAAGAGATCTAGTAAGAGTAGTTATCGCATGTTGTATCGGTTCAGCTATTGGTGGTGGTCTATGTATGATTTGGGGAACAGAAGCTCCAGTAGTACATGGTGGTATGTTAACAGTGCCATTGTTCACAAATCCTGGTAAGTTCTGTCTAGCACTTCTAATCGGTTCAGTTATTACAGGTGTAGTACTTGCCATTATTAAGAAACCAGTCACTGAAGAAGATGAAAAAGCGGGACTTGTTGATTTAGGTTCAGCTGAAGTTGAAGATGACGATGAACTAGTTATAGAGTAGGAGATTAATTATATGTTAGTAACAATGAAAGAATTATTAGAAAAATCAAAAGACGCCGACTTTGCGGTGGGCGCCTTTAACGCAACTGAATTAGCGCTATTTAGAGCAGTAGTAGAACAAGCTGAAGAAAGCAATTCTCCAGCCATTATACAAGCATCTACTGGTGAATTTGAATTTGTCACAAAAGACTTCTATAAGTATGTAATTGAAAGATGTAAAGACTCAAAGATTCCTTTTGCTTTACACTTAGATCATGGCCATACAGTAGAAGAATGCTTAAAGGCTATTCAAGCTGGTTTTACATCAGTTATGATTGATGGTTCAATGTTACCTTATGATGAAAATGTTGCGTTAACTAAAAAAGTTGTAGAAATAGCTCATAGCGTTGGTGTAACCGTAGAAGGCGAGATTGGTACAATTGGTGCCATTGGTAATTCTGATGAGGGTGGCGTTAGTAACATAACTTATACTAGACCTGAAGATGTTGTTGATTTTGTAAGTAAAACTGGTGTTGATTGTCTAGCTATCGCTATTGGTACTGCTCATGGTATTTATCCAAAGGGTTATACACCTAAGCTACAACTTGATTTATTAAAAGAAATCAAGGCTGTTTCTCCTGTTCCATTAGTATTGCATGGTGGTTCTAATAATCCAGATGATGAAATCTCTACTGCTTGTAAAACAGGTATCGCTAAAGTAAATATTTCTAGTGATATTAAGTATGCTTATTTTAAGAAACTAGATGAAGTGTATAGGGAAACTGGTGGCTTTGTACCTGCTAAGGTAATGGGCCCAGCTATTAAAGAAGCTAAGGCTGTTGTTAAAGAAAAGATGGAATTATTTAATTCTGTAGATAAGGCTGGATTGTACTAGGATGGAAGATTTTGTATTTACATATATTACGCAAATTATTTTTGGCAAAGATGGGGTTTCTAAATTAGGTCCTAAGATTAAACAATATGAGCCAAATGCTGAAAAAGTCTTAATTGTATATGGATCTGATCGTATTAAGTCTAATGGCTTATTAGATAGTGTTATAAACAATCTAAAAGAAAATGGCTTAGAATATCTAGAATTAGGTGGTGTTAAGCCTAATCCTAGATTATCTAAGGTATATGAAGGCATTGAAATCTGCAAGAAAGAAACGATTGATTTTATTGTCGCAATAGGTGGTGGTAGTGTTATTGATACAGCTAAGGCCATAGGTTGTGGTAGCAAGTATGATGGTGATGTATGGGATTTCTTTAATGGTAAGAATCCAACAGATACCATTAAAGTATGTTCTATTCTTACAATTCCAGCAGCGGGTAGTGAATCAAGCTTGAGTTGTGTAGTTACTAATGAAGATGGCTGGTTAAAAAAGAGTATCAACAATGATGCGATTAGACCAATCTTCTCAATTCTTGATCCAACTTTAACTTATTCGCTTCCAAAGTATCAAATTGGTGCTGGTGTCTTTGATATGTTGTCACATATCATGGAAAGATATTTCACTAATACTAAGAGTGTTGATTTAACTGATAGGTTATGTGAAGCAGCCATGAAGACAATCATCAATTATGGCCCTAAGACTTATAATGATCCAACTAATTATGAATATAGAAGTCAAATTATGTGGGCTGGTTCTATCGCTCATAATGGTCTATTAAATACAGGTAGAGAACAAGATTGGGCAAGTCACAGAATTGGTATGGAATTATCAGCAATGTATGACACAACCCATGGGGCAACACTTTCTATAATTACACCGCATTGGATGGAATATGTTTATAAACACGATATTGATAGATTTGTTCAATGGGCTACAAGAGTTTGGGATGTAGATTTATCACTTGATGATAAAGATGCCGTAGTTAAAGAAGGAGTTAGAAGATTAATGGAGTGGTCTAAGTCAATTGGCATGCCTACTACATTAAGTGAAGCTAATATTCCTTTTGATAAGTTTGAGGAAATGGCTGATAAGTGCACAACCAATGATAAGGTTCCGGTAGGCCATTTTGTACCAATGTATAAGAAGGATGTATTAGCGATTTATAATTTAAGTAAATAAGCAATTAAGCATATCACATGATATGCTTAATTTA
>CAVEWG010000130.1:0-4949 GCA_963619285.1 Oscillospiraceae bacterium
GGTTTTAATAAAGTCTTATATAAGATGAAAAATGGCAAGACTGTTTTAAATAACGCCTGTGATATTTTCTTAAATGATTGTGATTGTCAGCGTGTAATTGTCGTATGTAACTTCGACATCGATTTTAGTAATGATAAATTAATTGTTACTAGTGGTGGCAAAGAAAGATATGAATCAGTCTTAAATGGTTTAAAACATGTTACAAGTGAATATGTTTTAATACATGATGGAGCTCGTCCTTTCTTAGATAAAGAAGACTTAGATAATCTTAAAGATGAAGTAGCTAAATATGACTGTGCTCTTTTGGCTAAAAAAGCTGTAGATACAATTAAGTATGTAGAAGATGGCTTTGTAGATAAGACCATTGATAGAGCCCATATCTATTACGCTTTAACACCACAGGGTTTTAAGAGTGAAATTATTAAAGGAGCTTATAGTTCTATTGATTTGCTAGGTATTACTGATGATGCTTCTGTTTGTGAGAAATGTGGATATAAAGTTAGAATTGTTGAATGTATTCATGATAATCACAAGCTTACTTTAAAAGATGATTTTAAGAATATATGATTAAAGAAGTGATTGTTGTTGAGGGAAAAAACGATACTTTAAATCTAAAGAAGTATTTTGATTGTGATACGATTGAAACTCATGGTTTAGGTTTATCTAAAGAAACTTTAGACTATATCAAAGAAGTGAATAATAAAAGAGGTGTTATCTTATTTTTAGATCCAGATAGTCCAGGAGAAAAGATAAGAAATCGTATTAATTCTTATATACCAGGTCTTAAGAATGCCTTTGTGCTAAAAGAAAATGCGCGTACTAGTAAAAAAGTAGGTGTAGAACATGCATCTTATGAAATACTAAAGGAAGCCCTAGATAATGTTGTTAGCTACAAAGAATTTTATAATACAATAAACATAGCTGATTTTTATGATTTAGGCTTAATGGGCTTAGAATCAAGTTCTTATAGAAGAGATATTGTATCTAAGAAGTATCACATTGGTAAGTGCAACTCTAAGACCATGCTTAAGCGTTTGAATTTACTTGGAATCAGTAAAGAAGAATTAAATGATATCGAATATTAATTATGTAAAAAAGACATTAGGTGATTTAAAGGCCAAGAAGAAATTTGGCCAGAATTTTTTAATTGACTCTAATATTGTCGATAATATAGCCAAGGGTGCTTGTGATTTAAATTGTTTAACAATTGAAATAGGACCAGGTTTAGGTGCACTTAGTGAAATGCTTCTTAAGTATTCTAAGTGTGTGGATGCTTATGAAATAGATAAAGACATGTATGAAATATTGAATAATAGTATCTTAGATGAAAGATTTCATGTTTATCTTGAAGACTTTTTGGATAGCGACTTAAGTAAGTATGAAGGCCAAGAAATAAGAGTATGCAGTAATTTACCATATTATGTAACAACACCAATTCTTTTTAAGTTGTTTAATTCTAATTTAGATATTTCTAAGATTACGGTCATGGTTCAAAAAGAAGTGTGTGATCGTTTTAAGGCAAAGGTGGGAAGCGAAGACTATAATGCGCTTAGCATCATTGTTCAATATCTATATGATGTAAAACTAGAGATGAACGTTTCTAAGGCTGTCTTTTATCCAAGTCCTAAAGTGGATAGTGCCGTTGTTTCTTTTACGCCAAAGTTTAAGCGTAATTTTGAATATGAAAAAGGCTTATTTGAATTTATCGAGAATTGTTTCATTAATAGAAGAAAGACTTTAAATAATAATCTAAAGAACTTCTTGGATGCCGATAGTATTTCTAGGATATATACAACACTTAATTTAAAAGATAGTGTACGTGCACAAGAACTTGATTTAGATACTTTTATCAAGATGTATGGGGTGGCTTATGAGAATTAAGGCTTATGGCAAAATTAATTTGGCGCTTGATGTTATTGGAAAAAGAGAAGATGGTTATCATGAACTTAGGATGATAATGGTACCACTTGATTTCTTTGATGAGATGGAAATTTACTACAATGACACCATGGAATATGAGGCTAATCGTCCTTATATTTTCTTTGATGAAAATAATACGATTGTTAAGGCTGTTAACTTAATGAAGTCTGAATTTGACATTAAAGATAATTATAAAATCATTCTAAATAAGATGATTCCAACTCAAGCTGGTTTGGCTGGTGGCTCAACTGATGGAGCTGCCATTATTCGTTTTTTTAATACTAAGTATAATCTTCAATTGAGTGATGAAAAGATTAAAGAGCTATGTTTAAAGATAGGTGCTGATGTTTTATTTAATTACTATAGTAGGCCAGCGCTAGTTGAAGGGCTTGGTGATGAAATAACTTTTATCGATATCAAAGATAAGTATTATGTATTACTTGTTAAGCCTAAAAGAGGCGTTTCAACTAAGGAGTGTTACAAGAAGCTTGATATAAATAATTGTGAACATCCTGATGTTGATTTGATTTTAAATAATTTAAAAGAAGGCTTAGATGTAAAGCCATATCTTAAGAATAGTTTAGAAAAGCCCGCTATTGAATTGTGTAAAGGTATAAGCAAGGCCAAAAATGATTTATTAGAGGCTGGTGCTGATTTTGCGATGGTTACCGGCAGTGGTTCTACGGTTTATACAATTGATAAAAGTAGGTCTAAGATAGCTAGTTTACGTGCCAAAATGCTAAATAGGGGCTATTTTGTGAGAAGTTGTTCAATATTGGACTCTAAAAACTAGATAAAAATGCTAGAATTATTAGGGAAGGCATATGAATAGCGCTGTTTTATTTCTTGGTGATCAAAAAGAATATGAATTAGCTTCTTTAAAGCTAAATGACAAGATGCTTATAGAATATACTATTAAGCAGCTTAATCGTTTAGATGTTGATTCTATTTTTTTAGTTGGGCCATATAGTTTTGATATTGATGGTCTAATCACAAGAAACAATATTAGCGAAGTAATAGAAGAATTAAAAGATAGAGAAGGTAAGTGTTTACTACTTTCTCCTTTTTATCCTTTGATTAAGAAAAAAGATTATTTAAGACTATTTAAAAGCGAGAATGGTGTTTTCTATGATGAAGACATTATTCCTGCTTTTTGTATAAATAATAAAAACATAAAAGTGTTCGAATCTTTACAGTACACTCCTGTTGAAATAGATAAAAATAACGCAAAGCGATTTACTAGTAGAAATGATATTCCAGAGTTTTGGTCGATAATTAAAAAACGTATTATCTCTAAGTTAATGCGAAATGGTGTAATTATAAGTGAACCAAGTAGTGTTTCTATTGGCATCGATGTAACAATTGATAAGAATACTGTTGTTGGTCCTTATGTTTCGATAAGTGGTAAATGCAGTATTGGTAAAGATAATTTAATTGAACGTAATAGTCAAATTATAAATAGTAATATTGGCGATAATAATAAAATATTTGATTCAAAGATTGTAGATAGCACATTGTTAAATGACAACAACATTGGCCCTAGTGCATATCTTGTAAATAGTAAATTAGCTAATAATGTGAGTATTGGTTCATTTGTAAGGCTTTCAAATTCTGGAGTTGGTGATAATACAAGAATTGAGCACTTAAGCTATATTGGCGATAGTGATATTAGTAATGATGTAAATATAGGCGCAAGTGTTACAACGGTTAATATGAAAAAAGATAGTCATAATATCACAACAATTATGGCTAATGCTGAAATTGGCAATGGTGCTAATTTGATTGCGCCATTATATATTGGTGAATATGGTGTGGTTGCGGCTGGTTCAACAATTGATAAGGATGTTGAAGCTGGTGATCTTGCCATTGCACGACTTTATCAACAAAATAAAAAAGGCTATGGATATAAATATACTAAGGAGGGGGCTATAGATTAGTATGAATGAAGATATCAAGGTGTTTGCGTTAACAGGAAATGTAGAATTAGCGAATGAAATTTGTTCTTATTTAAACATTGAACCTGGCAAAATTTCAATCAACCATTTCGCTGATGGTGAAACATTAGTTGAATTTGGCGAGAGTATTCGTGGTAAACAAGTTTATTTTGTACAAAGTACATATAAACCAGTAAATGAGCGATTAATGGAATTACTTGTCGCAATTGATGCAGCTAAAAGAGCTAGCGCAAGTGAGATTCAATGTATTATTCCTTATTTTGGCTATGCTAGACAAGATCGTAAGGCTAAGCCAAGACAACCTATTACTGCTAGACTTGTTGCTGATTTACTTGCTGCTGCTGGTGCTAATAGAGTTATCACGATTGATTTGCATGCTTCACAAATCCAAGGGTTCTTCTCATTCCCTGCAGATGATTTAACAAGTATTCCAATGATGGGTCAATATTTCTTAAATAAGGGCTTAGATATGGAAAATGTTGTTGTTGTTTCACCAGACCATGGTGGTGCAACTAGAGCTAGAAACTTGGCTAATATCTTGGATACTTCTATCGCAATCGTTGATAAAAGACGTCCTAGACCAAACGTATGTGAGGCACAAAGCGTTATTGGTGATGTAGATGGCAAGGATTGTATCGTTGTTGATGATATTTGTGATACAGCTGGTTCACTTGTTGCAGCATGTGATATCTTAAAGAGATTTGGTGCTAAAGACATTTATGTATGTCTTGCCCATGGTGTTTTCTCAGGTCCAGCACTTGAAAGAATTGAGAACTCTTGTATCAAGGAAGTTATTACTACTAATTCAATTCCTCTTGATGATGAAAGGAAGGCTCAAACAACTAAGGTTAAACAATTAAGTATTGGCTTAATGTTGTCTAAGTTAATTACAGCTATTTCTACTCATAAACCAGTTTCAGAAATCTACAAATTATTTGAAGAACATGAATAAGACAAAGGACAGCGATGCTGTCCTTTAATCTAGTGTGTCGAGCATGATACACATCTAGTATGGAAAACCATACCACAGGTATTTACCGCCAAGTGTAGTGAACCACAAGCTGTTATCCGTGA
>CAVEWG010000131.1:0-4938 GCA_963619285.1 Oscillospiraceae bacterium
AATACGAAGATAATATCTATTACATTCCTATTTATATGACTATGTGTTTATAAGCAATATCTTATTTAGTGTTAGCTAATATATGGCACAAATTTTTATTTATATTAATAAATCCATTTAACTATCTATTTTTTATGAAATCAATCAAATAAGAAGAAACATTAACTGTAATAAGCGAATAAACTATTTGTTTTATTGGAATATAAGATAAAGATAATAAAAGAACAGTTACATCAGTAAATAGGTAACAAAAAGATAATCGCCAAGAAAACACATGTGATAAGGTAAGCGCTAAGGCGTCATCGCCACCAGCTGAACCACCTTGCCTTACAATAAGCCCCACACCAATACCAACAAACATTCCTCCAAGTATTGCTGCTAATAATGGATAGTGTGATAGATCTGGTAAAATCGGTGGAAAAAGTTCCCAAAATTTATAAAAAAGTGACGAAATTAACGTTGAAATAATTGATGTTTTTATAAAAGCACTACCTAAATATTTATATGCAAGTACATAACAACTTAAGTCTAAAACGGGTGTTATATAAGCTGGTGATATTTTAAGCCAATGCTCAATCAAAAGCATTAATCCAATAATTCCTCCCTCAGTTATATTCACTCTTTCATGGATATTATATATACCAAAAGTTGATATCATAGCTCCTAATATAATAAAAAGTATTTTCTTTATATTTATCTTATTCATATAGACTCCCTATCTAACAGTCTACATGATTAATTAAAAAAGATTAAGACTTGCTCTTAACCTTTAATCTATTAATTGCACGTGCAAGATGGGCTTTCGCATTACGATATTCTTGCATACTACGCTTTTGAAGAAGTTCTTCCTTAGCCTTAGCAGCAGCTCTTTTAGCACGATTAACATCAATCTCTTCTGGAGACTCACATGAGTCAACAAGAATTAAAACATCATTGTTTTCAACTTTTATTAAACCCGATGAAACAGCTGCATCCTTAAAATCTTTTCCTGGTTCTTTATATTTTAAGACACCTGGCACAATGGCAGAAATCATATTTCTATGTTTTGCCATAATACCATATTGGCCAGAACTTGTAGGAATAATTAAAGATTCCAACTTTCCCTCAAAGAAATTCTTATCAGCAGCTAAGATGTGTGCCTCAAATGTGTTTTTCATTTCTTAGCCCTTTGTTTAACATCTTCAATTGTTCCCGCATTATAGAAACAACTTTCTGGATAATCGTCCATTTCACCATCAACAATCGCTCTAAAGCCTTCAATTGTATCCTTTAAAGGAACATAGACACCTTGGATACCTGTAAACTTCTCCGCAACTGAGAAAGGTTGAGCCAAGAACTTTTGAATCTTTCTAGCACGATTAACTGTTTTCTTATCTTCTTCAGACAATTCATCCATACCAAGTATCGCAATGATATCTTGTAGTTCATTGTATTTTTCAAGTGTTTCTTGTACACTTCTTGCGACTCTATAATGCAAATCGCCGACAATATCAGCCTCTAGAATTCTACTAGAAGAATTAAGTGGATCAACCGCAGGATAAATTCCTTGTTCAGCAATCTTTCTGCTTAAAACTGTAGTCGCATCAAGATGTGTGAAAGTTGTAGCGGGAGCTGGATCAGATAAATCATCGGCTGGAACATATACAGCTTGTACTGATGTAACAGAACCCTTATTTGTCGAAGCGATTCTTTCTTGTAGCTCGCCCATTTCATTAGCAAGCGTAGGTTGATAGCCTACTGCTGAAGGCATATGCCCAAGAAGTGTAGAAACTTCTGAACCAGCTTGAACAAATCTAAAGATATTATCGATAAATAATAGAACATCTTTATTTTCTTCATCTCTAAAATATTCAGCCATTGTAAGACCAGTCAAAGGAACCCTCATTCTAACACCTGGTGCTTCATTCATCTGTCCAAATACTAAGGCGGTATTTTCAATGACGCCACTTTCTTTCATCTCGCGCCATAAATCATTGCCTTCTCTACTTCTTTCACCTACTCCGGCAAAAATAGAATATCCATCTTTATTAGTAGCGATATTATGCATCAACTCTTGAATTAAAACAGTCTTACCAACACCAGCACCACCAAATAAGCCAATCTTACCACCCTTTGGATAAGGTTCTAGCAAGTCAATTACTTTTATACCAGTTTCTAGAATTTCACCAATTGGCTTTTGTTCAGAAAACTTAGGTGGTTCTCTAAAGATTTCCCATCTTTCTGTATCTTCGATTTCCGGCTTGTCATCGATAGTATCGCCTAGGCAATTAAACATACGACCAAGTGTACACTTACCAACAGGAACAGAAATAGTTCTTTCTAGATCTATTACTTCTTGTCCTCTATATAAGCCTTCACTTTTTCCTAGCATCAAACATCTAACAACATTGTCACCAATGTGTTCCGATACTTCCATGACGTATTCTTTATCATCAATTGTTACTTTTAAAGCGTTTTTAATTTTAGGCAACTTTTCAAAATAGACATCAACTACCGAACTTGATACTTCTACTATTTTTCCAACATTCATTTACTTGCCTCCCTTTTGTGTTTTTTTCTTAAAGCTAAGGCACCTGCTGAAACCTCATTTATTTCCTGAGTAATTTCAGCTTGCCTTAATGTATTATATTGAAGCGATAAATTATCCAACAATTTCTCTGCATTATCATTTGCGCTTTTCATAGCGTTCATTCTAGCGTTTTGTTCGCAACAGAAACTATCAACTAACGCCGCATAGATAAATCCCGAGATATAGCTAAACATTACTGTATTTAATACATCAACTTCACTTGGATAAAATCCAAATGGATTATTGACTTCCCTTTCTTCCTTAGTTGATTGGAAATCCTTACGATGGAATGGCAACAAACGCATTGATTGGGCATTTGTTGTAAAAGCATTTACCAAATCGGTATAGACAACGAATATCTTGCTTAGATGTTTTTGTTGATACTCATTTAATAAAATACCTGTAATTTCTCTAGCCCTTTCCATAGTAGGATTTTGAGCTGTATATAAGAAAGACTTTTCAATTGGAATATTATGTGATTGATAATAATGTCTGCCATATTCACCAACAACATATAACTTGCTGCTATGGTAACTAGCCATTAAATGTTCAGCTTCCTTTATAACATTTTGATTATAAGCACCAGCTAAACCCTTATCAGCCGTAATAACCAATATTCCATAAGTTCCCTTTTCCTTAGGCTCACCTTCTATAGGATAGAAATAAGGACTATCAATATCATTGGCAGTTCTAAAGATTCTTTTGATTTCACTTCTAAGCGCATCAAAATAAGGACGTGTTTGATTAAGCTCTTTCTTAGCCTTTGTTAGTTTGGTTGAGGCAATCAAATACATCGCATTTGTAATCTTTTTTGTATCTTTTACACTACCGATACGATCTTTTATTTCTTTAGTGCTTGCCATTTAAAAACTCACTAGCTTTATCTACTATATCTTGTCTTAATTTATCATCTAATACGCCACTATCTTCAATTTGTCTTGTGATAGTAGTTTCGCTCTTATTAAAGTATTCAAGTAAAGAATTCTTAACAGCTTTAACATCTTTAATTTCATAAGTGTCAAACAAACGATTTAAAGCACATACCAAAATTATTACTTGATCATGCATAGCATATGGGTGATATTGTTCTTGCTTTAAAAGTTCCATTAGAATTTGACCGTAATGAAGTTGTTTCTTAGTAGCATCATCCAAGTCTGAACTAAATTGCATGAACACTTCCATTTCACGATATTGAGCCAAATCAAGTCTTATAGAACCGGCAGCTTTTTTCATTGCCTTAGTTTGGGCATCGCCACCAACTCTAGATACTGATAAACCAATATTGATAGCTGGTCTTTGTCCTAAGAAGAATAAATTACTTTCTAAGAAAATTTGACCATCAGTAATAGAAATAATGTTTGTTGGAATATAGGCACTAACATCTCCAGCTTGTGTTTCAACAATAGGTAAAGCTGATATACTACCACCATTTAGTAAATTAGCACTTCTTTCAAGTAATCTTGAATGAAGATAGAAAACATCACCTGGATAAGCTTCTCTACCTGGACTTCTTTCAAGTAATAAAGATAGAGCACGATAAGCAATCGCATGCTTACTTAAATCATCATAGACAATTAACACATCTTTACCCTGTCTCATGAAATATTCGCCAAGGCTACATGCACTATATGGAGCGATATATTGTAAAGGTGCCGATTCAGAAGCTGTAGCACTAACAACAATCGAATACTTTAATGCATCATTTTTCTTTAGCTTTTCTACTATACCTGCAACTGAACTTGCCTTTTGACCTATCGCAACATAGATACAAATTACATCCTTATCTTTTTGGTTAAGAATAGTATCTAAGGCAATCGCTGTCTTGCCAGTTTGTCTATCACCGATAATTAATTCTCTTTGTCCTCTACCAATTGGAAACATTGAATCAATAGCCAAAATACCAGTTTGTAAAGGCTTATTAACTGGACTTCTTTCCATGATACTAGGAGCAGGTTCTTCTAGTGGTCTAAACTCCTTAGCTTCAATTGGACCTAGTTCATCAATTGGATTACCTAAGGCATTAACTACTCTACCAAGATAATTTTCACCAACTGGAATACCAGCTTCTCTTCCTGTTCTTTTTACGACACTTCCTTGTACAATATTACGGTCATCACCAAATAAGATACAAGAAATATAGTCTTTCTTTAAATCAAGAACCATACCACGAATATTATCAGTAAATAATAATATTTCACCATATTTAACTTGTTTAAGTCCTGATACTTTTGCGATGCCATCACCAACACTTAATACTCTACCTACCTCTTTAGCTAGAGCACTTGGGGTCCATTTATCTAATGAATCTTGTAACAGGGGAATGATATTATCACTCTTAGTGTTTTTTACCTTGTTCCATTCTTGTTTTA
>CAVEWG010000132.1:0-4919 GCA_963619285.1 Oscillospiraceae bacterium
GTCTATTAGCGATAGTTCTTGCGTTATCAATACCGTTAACTTTTATATTTGGAGCAGTCAATGACAATAGATTGTTATATGAAGAAATCATCGCTACATCTTTATAAGTTAATATAAAATCTATTTCACTTGCTACATATTGAATATTATTTTCCTTAATCGCATTAGCCTTACCATTATGTTTAAAAGTTCCAATCACTTCAAAATCATATTCATTATTTGAACTATCAATTAAAGTAATAATATCACCAACTTCAATATAGGAGCTGTAATCTCCATGATTAATTGAAACATCTTCTCTAACCAATATATAGTTTGTATTTTGATCTATTTCGCTTTCTAGAAAAGTCCTGCCGGTGTCTATCATATAGTTTTCCTTTTCAAATATATCTTCATCATAACTATAGACATTTACATCGCTTCCATTTTTAAGCAAAACTTTGTTTTTTAACAATACTTCACTTGTATCAACATCATCATTTTGTTTAAGATTATCAATTTTATTTTTAAATGACACAAAATAATTTTTATAAGATTCAAAATATTTATCAAAGTCTTCATATTTATTTTCGTTATAAAAAGAAAGCAATCCTTCTTCATTAAAAGATTGTATATTTTCTACATTAATACTTACTTTTACTTTTTCATTAATGTTTGTATCGAAGTTCTCACTTGATTTATAAAACAAACCATAAAAATTAATAAAGAAACATAAAATAAACATTATCAAAAAGATGACAAGACTATCTTGTTTATTGTTGATGATTGATAGATATATGTTCCTTATTGTCTTATTCATCAAACATTGTTTCCCTTACATTTAGTCTAGATATATTTAATATCGAAATTATAATTACAATAGTTAAACTTAAGATGCTTAACAAAGATAAGCATAATACTTGCATACTTGAAATTGATACTTTATATTCAAACAAGCTATTATCTATATATAAAATACTATTGCCTATTTTATTCGAAATAATTAATGAGCAAATAAAAGCTAATATAAAACTGATAACAATTATAAATAGGTATTCTAATACAAGTTGTATACAAACACTTATTTTGGATTGGCCAAGTGACATCAACAACGATATCTCCCTTTTTCGATTGTTTATTTCAAACATCATTATAAAAAACAATATTAACAAACATGCTACAAAAGAAAATATAAATAATATTTTAAAGTTTTGATTAATGCCTTCTATATCACCAAATAAAGACATATATTTATCAGCATTTGTTTCATAGTCATAAGTTAAATCTATTTGGCTGAGTTCATTTATTCTATCGATAAAACCATCTATATCATCATAGCTATTTAAAGTATATTTGGTAGGAACAAAGCTAACGGCACCACTGTTTAAATCATCACCTACATATTTGTAACAATCTTCAATGATTTTAATAAAAGTTTTTTCAGGAATTAAATTTATCTTAAATAGTTCTTCATCAAAATAATTATTCGATTCAACAATGCCTATAACTTCAAATTCATAGGTCGCAAGTATTTCTTTTTCATTACTTCCCTTATATCCAACTATTGATCCATCGCTAATAATTGGCGTATTAGAACCTTGTTTAAACAAAGTATAAGTTAAAGTATCGCCTACATTTAATTGTTTAGTATTAACACCATCATAGTATTCGCTGTCACCATAGACAATAATCTTATTAGCACCGTTTTCGATTTCATCTTCATTAAAATATCTACCCGCAATAAGTTGTCCATCGTAATCATAATATTTAAAACTAGGAATGACATTTCTAGTAGAAGCAAGATGACCATATAATTGATAATTATTATTTAGAAACAAGGAATAGTTTGTTAATAGCTCATTATCATTATTGCTTCCTTGCATAAGAAGTCCATCATCTTCACTATAAGGTATTAAACTTATTCTTGAAGATATCAGCATATTAATGTCATAGTAAGATACCTCACTATCAGCTAGTTTTACCAAATCGTTGTAATAATCGGTGGCAATGTTTTTAAAATTAGAATAAGCTTTACTATAACCATCTTTTTTAAAGGGCGTAAAATACTCGCCCCAATTAAGTATATCGATACTAGTTTTAATTGCTACTGTAGGCTTAACGATTTCACTTATTTCTTTTTTCATATTAGATGCGCTATTTTGCATAATAAAAGCTGTGCATAGTCCTAAAAACAAGATAAAGAAAACCATACACAGTATAACTGTTTTAGATAATTGATTAAGTATTGATTTAAACACCCTTACAAGCATATATTATGCTGGCTTGTAACAGCTTCCCTCTTTCCATTCAGTACTAATGATTTGTTTATTATTCCAACCACAATTAGAACATTTCTTAGTTGTCTTATACACAAATCTCATTAGCTCTGGATCATAATAACCGCTTTTGCCATGGCAACAAGCATGTTCACCATTGGCCATCCATATACTATAAGAAGTTTCGTTGCACATATTAACAGTCATAGAACCACAATTAACACATTGTGCTCCACATAGCATAATTCCCTCATCCGCAAATAAAGACGCACATGGAATAGCTAAAACCATAATGATAGCTAAAATACTAGTAGAAAGTTTTTTAATTAGTTTCATATTTTTTTCTCCCTTTAACATTATTGATAAGATGCATCTTTATCTGATTCCATTGTTTCATGAATTATATATAATGTAAAATCGAACATGAGCAATTTACATTAAAAGAAGCATTGAATATAAGTTTTTACAATATTTTTTCACATTTATGCTTATCAAGAATTGCTAAGTCCATTTTTTTATATAATATTCAATATGAAAAAGTTAACTATTGATTATAAAATTCTTGGTTCTTTACTGGCATATTATAGAAAAGAGAAAGGAATTAGTCGAAAAGATTTACTTATATTATCTGATTGTGATTTTTCCTACGCAACATTAAGAAGGATAGAAGAAGGCGATTACGCATCTTACGATAAGTATTTGCATCTAATTGAATTGCTGAATCTTCAAATATCAGATAATAATGAAACTTATATTAAATTAAATGAATTAGTTGAAGAAACCCATTCAATTATAAATAGTGGAAAACACTTGTCAGAATATATCCTACTTAAAAATAGAATTAATAAATTTTTAAAATTATTTGCATCAAGCTTATATATAAGAGAAATTTCTGAATTATGCATAAATGTCATAGAAATGTATTTATCGTGTAAAAAGCCGGATGAAAGAATTATAGATATAACAGAGAATTGTCTCGTTATAAGTGATAGCCAACAAATAAAAGATCTTTCGTCTTACTTATTATTCATGTATGGCATCTATTATCTAAGATCTGATAAAAAATACGCCAACTACATAAACTACTATAAAAATATTTCTAATAATAGAATCATGTTATTAAACACTCCTTTTTATGATTTCAATACTATTGGGGTAATCAATACATTTCAAAAGTACTGCTCATGTTCTTTTGATATAAAGGATGCCAATCCAATTAATACATATATGTTTAATTTTATAAAAGCTTACAGCTATGGATATGTGGAAGATTTTTCTTCTGCTGAAAAATGTATCAATGAAATTGAAAAAATAAACGATATAAATCTGATAATCCCAAAAGGATCTCTTATGCATTTCTATAAAACAAAAGGATATATTCAATATAATCTATCAAAATATAAAGAATCGTTTGAATCATTAAAACATGTGCATGAATTAAACGAAAGAAGTTTAGAAATAGCTTATATGTTTCTTTTTAAAAGTGCAGAATTATCTGGCAATATAGATTTTATTATTAAGGCTCTTAAAAACGAGAAAACTAGTTCAAAAATCGTTTATTCAATACATGAATATTACAGAAATAAACATATTAACAACGCGAAAGAAATTGAACTATCTAAATATATTGTTGAAAATTTTTCTACTAAAAGATGTAATTCAAAAATATGTTGTCGTTTCTTTTTAGATGAACTTTTCCAATTAACCGAAAAAACAAGACAATACAAACTTTATTTCAAATATCTTTTATCGTTAAAAGAGTGTTACATTAAAAAGAAAGAAGAATTTATATTCGATTAAAAAAACAAGCATTTAAGCTTGTCCTTTAGTATCCTCTTTGTTTATTGACGATATTTTCTAGCTTTTCATTATTAACATAATGAAGCAAGTTTCTATAGAATATATCAGCTATATTATTAATACTAGCATTAGTATTGTTGCCGCCTGTAATATGAGGTGTAATATAGACATTATCTAAGTTCCATAGTTCGCTTTCTTTTGGTAAAGGTTCAACCTCACAAACATCCATACAACATGCGCCTAAGTGTTTTTCTTTTAAGACTTTTACCAAATCATTTTCATCGATAGCGGAACCTCTTCCAACATTAATTAATAAAGCACCTTCTTTAATCTTATGAAGTTTATCATAATTGAATAAATGAATTGTTTCCTTGGTTTCAGGAAGCGAAGTTGTAACAACATCAGCCTTAGCTAATATTTCATCCATATTATCCATTGTATATAAGCCTTCAATATAATCAGGCTTTTCATGAATGCTTCTATTTACACCATACACCTTAGCCCCTAGCATATGCATAAGTCTTGCGTAACGTTTGCCAATATTGCCCATACCAACGCATACTACCGTTAATTCGCTAACACATTTAACCATACCCAATGAATGCCAATCTTTTTTCTTTTGATTGTCATAATAGTCATATAGTTTTTTAATAACACTCAAAGTAAAGCCAATCATATATTCAGAAATAGCTTCATCATAGGCACCTGAACAATTAGTTAAAACAATTGAATCATCTATTCCACAATATTGGTTAGCACCAGCACTAGCTAATTGTAACCATTTGATATTTGTTCCTTCTAATTCTTTAGGATCAGGATTGCCAAATACTACATCAGCATTTTTTAAATCATCTTTTGTATATT
>CAVEWG010000133.1:0-4909 GCA_963619285.1 Oscillospiraceae bacterium
GAAAACAATCACCATTTTTAACGTTGCGTGCTAGCTTAGTTTTAGGATTTGCATACTTAGCTAAATCTTCTAGCATCATGTTAGTAGTTTTTATCATATTTCCTCCTTATAGTATCATTTTATGATACTTAGTGGAGTAAATCAATCGTTTTTAATGAATCATGCCAACAATAAACAACTCAAGTTTTAAAGTATCATCATAGTCGCTATTAATTTTGCTCTTATAATCTAAGTCAGCCAATTTAGAAAGAAGTGACATAATTTCACTTTGTTTAAGATATCTTAAAGATTCAAAGGCTTTTTGAATTCGATAAGTTGACTTACAATCCATTTGATCAGCTATATACGCTAGGTTTGAATCTATTTTGGCCCAATACGATACTTCATATAAGAAACGCAATTGACCTGCCAATAAAGAAATTAAACCATTGATATTAGAATCATTAGAAAGAATTCTTTTAGCATAATAAATAGAATCGGATACTTTCTTATTAGTTAAAGCGTTTATTAAATTAAAGACATTTTCTTCATTACTTGAAATAAGTAAAGTCTCTATAACATCTTGATTAATCTTATCTGGATAAAGCTCTAAAATATCCATGTTTTGTTTAAACAAAGTAAGTGAGTTATTACAAGCCTTATAGACAATATTAAAACAATTATTATCTAGCTTAAATGAATACTTTTTAGCTACATCGATACATAGACTATAGAAGTTTTTAGGATCTACCTTTAAATCTAGGACATCGGCATTCTTTGAAATATCTTTATAAGCCTTTAGAGTTTTTTTAAAATCATTTTCATAAGTATAGAACACCAATACATTTTTATAAATTGGTTTCTTACAATACTCGATAAGTTCATCTACGCTTCTATCATTCTCGATTTTCTTTTTAAAAATTAATGGATCTTTTACTAGAACTACAGAACTAGAAGCAAATAAGCCAACGGAACTAATTGAATCTAATACTTCGTAATATGAAAAAGCCTTGCCAGAGGCATCGACTTTTACAATATCAGCGTCTTTATTTTGTCTAACGATTTCTTTTAACTTTTGATCGATTAAATAAGAATCGCTTCCACTAATAATATAAATCATTGGTTCTCTTCATTTATTAAACCATATTCATACTTAGCTTCGCTAGTAGTTTCAAAGAAAGTTAAAGATAAAGAAACATTTACTTCATCGCTATCAGCTAAAGAAGTACTATTTTTATTAGTAGAAACACTAACATCATTAATTACTACACGATACTTAGATTTAGAAATACTTGTAATGATGTTATTTACTAAGGCATTATTACTTGCAGTAAAAGAAACAGAGGCGTTTCTTCTAACGATGCCATCGCTATTAAGGGGATCATCTAAGCTAATAGAAATGTTTTCTACATTGCCATCTAAATCATTTGAAAAATCAGAAAATAAATTAACTAAATTATCATAAGAAACAACAGATCCTACATAATCATCTACATGATTATTAATATAATCTTCCATTTGTTCAAGTTTATCTACTTTAGCACTTAGAATTAATACTTCACTATCCAATGAAGAAGTATCGTATTTGGTGATTGCTTCATTATAAGACTTATAGATAACACTATAGTAGAAAATACATAATCCTAAAACAGCTGCTATAAGTAATAATATTACTTCTCTAAAAGAAAACTTATACTTTAACATTATTTGTTTCCTCCAGTTGTATCATAGGTAATTTCAAATTCACCATGTACTAAAGAAGAATCATTTGAATCATAAATAGTACGTTTACAAGTTGCATAAATAATACTTGAATCATTTTGTAAAACATTTAAGTATTTAGAAACATCAGCCAAAGTCATTGGAGAGGTATATACCGTTACATTTTGACCAGATATTGTGTAATTGACAATATTATCAAAGCCATCAAAATCTTTATTTAACATATTGATAATTTGTACACGTGATGTACTTAATTGTTCACTTTCCGACAAATAATTACCCACTAAATCATTGTATTTAGCTTCTATTTCAGAATAAGAAGATAACTTTTGATTATATTCATTAATAGTTGACATTGTTGAATTATAAGTAGATTCAAGTGAATTAATCTTGCTTAAGGTATCAATAACACCAAACTTAGTGAAAATAACTAAGGCAATCATAAAAATCACAAAGCCAATAATGGAAATCTTGTTATATTTACCAGTATTATCTTCAACAAAGTTAACAGTTTTCTTACTAGGATAAGATAAACTCAAACCTTTTTTATTTACTTTTTTATTTTCTAATATAGCACTTTCCATTATAAAGTAGCCCCCAAAGCACTCAATGAGTCTTTTCCTTCCTTGAAATCAAGAACATTTAAATTTAAATCAGTTTTGATTCTTTTAAACAATTGTTCAAAGTGAACACCACCACCATAAACGTAAATATCACTTAAAGTATTATCTTGATTCTCATATAGATAATAGTTAATAGCTCTATTGATTGTTAAAGTTAAATCATCATAGAAATCATTCATCTTTTTATTATCAAGAATATTATCTTTATTATTCTTTAAATAACTAAGTGATAAATGATCATCACAATAAAAAGTATCACTTGCGATTTTGTTCATATCTTTAACACCGCTTTCTAGAATTCTAGTAGCGTCATATAAACCATCTTTAAAGAAATCAATACGAGTATAGTTATAGCCTAAATCTAGTAATGCGATATTGCCTAATTCTTCATTTTTAATTAATAAGTTAGAAATAGCCATTTGCCGAGGCTCAGCCTTAACTAACTTTAGATTAGCTTTCTTAAACATATCAGCATAATTATTAATTACACTCTTTAAAACACAAGTGCCAATAAGCTCTAATTCGATTGGATTATTATTATCATCATAGATAGTAGATACATAGGCATAATCATATAGATAATCATCTTTATTCTTGCCTACAACATCTTTGAATTCATATGGTAGATTAACTTCTAATTGTTTAGTGGTCATATAAGGCATCTTGATTCTATCGATATAGACTAAAGAATCAGGAAGCACTAAAGAAACATTCTTACACTTAATGTTATTTTCCTTTATCAAAGTCTTAAGTAAATCCGACATACCATCAAAAGCGATTAATTCATCACCTTCTACACAATTATCTGGTGTTTGATAGCTTACAAATTTATCTTTACAAACAAGTTTAATTTCCTTAGACCCAATATCTATTCCAAGTAAGTCCTTTCTCATAAACCCCCCCTATATCATAAGTAGTGATAAATACCAATTTACAAACACTACTCCATAAGCCAAAGATACATAAGTCGAGATAGAAATACTAGGACCAAACGGAATCTTTGAAGCTTTTCTAACCAATACAAATATTATACCTATAAAACAAGACAAAATTAAATTAAAAAAATTGCCCAATAATCCTAGATATAATCCGACCATAAAGAAGAGTTTTATATCCCCTCCACCAAGCGATTCTTTCTTCAATAATTTATCCATCACAATACTTAATATAAGTAACATGCCACTAACAACAAAGGCTCCAAGTAAGGAATCAATTAAAGATTCAATAGAATAATTAAACACAAAAAATATAAGCCACCAAACAATGCCAAAGACAATAAAACCATCAGGTATCTCATAAGTATTTAAATCACATATTGATAAACCATATAAGAGGCATATTAGTCCTAAATCTCTTAGAAGTAGCCAATCAATTGTTCCATGAATTATGACATATAAAACAAATAAAACACCTAATAATAATTCACTTATTAGATACTTAATTGACATCTTGTTTCCACAATATCTGCATTTACCTCTAAGAAAGATATAAGAAAACACCGGAAATAAATCGAGTATTGATAAAGTATGTCCGCAATTATCACACTTACTTCTACCCGTCCACCATTTTTCATGATTTTTAATGCGATCAGCTACACAATTCAAAAAGGAGCCAAAAACACTTCCTAGAATAAAAGAAAGAACTAAACAATATATAAGAATAAATTTAGAATCATATATACTAATCATTACTACTTACCCATTCATATGTTATCGTACCATTACCACAGGTTACTTTTATTATCATGGTACCAGGATTGCCTATAAAACTTTTACCATCAATAGTTGGGTTCGAACCTGAATTGTACCCAGAAACTTTATTACCAACAATTGTATTAGATACATTATCATAGTAACCTACATAATAGTTTCCCACTTTATGTGTACACATTTCACCTTTGGCACAATCATTTACAGGACAATCATAGCCATCTAGACTATTTACCTTAGCTACACTTTCACATGTATTTAAAGTAAGTGCATCATTTCCACTACTTACTTTATTATTAGACCAACCAAGAGCACTTTTAGCCACAAAGAAAAGTTCAATGCATATAAGTATAATAATAATTAATTCTAATAAATTAATTTCACCTTTTTTATTCATGGCCATCTTCCCTTTTATTAATAGCAATCGTATTTAAAGGACGCACGTTAAAAGTCTTAGAAATAATTGTCTTATCACTTGTACCAATTGATAAAGTTACTTCAAAAACACCATCAATATATTTAACCGATTCTACTTTACCACCTAGACCATTAGTATAAGCACCATAGCCAAGTAATCTTTTAATATCGTTTTCATCAGCTGTTGATCTTAGAATTATTTGGCCATAGCCATTTGTTGGCTTATTATTACTATCAATTGTGTCAAATCCTGTTAAAGCTGATTTAGTAGCATAGGAAACACTATAAAATGATGTCACGTTGTTGTCATCATCAGTTTTAATTTCATTTGTAAACTTTAATTCATTATTTATCAAACTACTTAAAGAATTATATAATTCACTAGCTTGTGATTGAGTGATAGAGTTTTGGTATTGATTACGTGACAAAACAACGCCTGTTGCCACCCCTCCCGTTACT
>CAVEWG010000134.1:0-4905 GCA_963619285.1 Oscillospiraceae bacterium
CTTTTGGCTTAACTATTTTATATACTCTATTTGATGATAATTCATAAGTATATGAAAAATATCTATAGAAATAGCCGATCCAATACATTTCATCTTTGCTATATTTAATTGATCCATAGTTCGATTCCTTGTACTCTTCTTCAACTAAATCAATAATATCTTTTGCTTGAAGGTTCATTTGTAATATATCTTTACCATCAATCATTTTTGCAGTCTTACTATTCATAAATCTTCGCATAAATATTTCAGAACTGGTTGAAGTTAAATCGATTGATAATTCAAATGTTTCTCCTTGCAAATCACATAGCAATAAACCATCTTTATCCATTTTTTTCATAAACAACACCTTATTAAACTAATATTTGGTCTATATACTTGCCCTTTCCTCTATATTGTATTCTTGCTAATTTTACTTTATTTTCACCAAGTTTAGCATCAGTAACTCTAAGTTCTTTATAATAATTCTTCTCTTTATTCGATAAATAAACATGCTCAACAATTTTTAAATTTTTAACAGCTTTGTCGCTTATAAAAACATATTGTTTTCCTAGATTTGTTGCAGCTAAGCAATGTTTACACTGCTCATCAGTTATTTCACCTTGAATAAAGGAATCAATAATTTTAAACATTCTATTATCCGCAATTGGCGCAATAACGTAGTCACAATTCCTTGAATCATTGACTATATTCTTAATAATTTCATTGTCTTTATAATCATTTAAAGCTCCCCTATAATATGCGATAGCCATCATCCATTCTTGATCAACAAAGTATTCTTTGCATTTTAGATTTTGATTATCAAAATCTAGATAATACACTGATGAATCATCAAAAGCTGAAACAAAAGAAACAGCCTGCGCATAAGTTTCCCCACAATAGAAGCCTTGGCCAAAATCATTATTAGTTCTGCCAAAATGCGGATTAATAGAACCCTCAATAATGTTTTTAGCACCATGAAATAACAATTTATGGTTCGTTGGCAACTTTTCTATCCACAGCATTTCCTTTAAACGGTTTAACTGAACTTTTTTATCAAACGCGAAATCATATACATTGTCCATCAATTGTTTTGAGGGATTTGTTTTACCAATTTCTGTCCTGCAAATAGTTATAGGTTCTACATCTACTTTTTCAGCAATTTGTGCTTGTGTATATCCTAATATCTCTCTTATAGCTTTTAAATCATTTGAAAAATCATAATTCATATTTAATCCTCAACTTATTTATAACATAATACTTAAAATAGTTCAACAACTTGTTTCTAACATTTGACTATAACAAGTTTATGCATCTCCATAATAAAAGCCAAGAATTAATCTTGACTCTTCATAACTATTCGATAGTAAATTTAATAATCTTAGAACCTAATCTATCTGAGTCAATAGCTAGATAAGCTTCACCTTTGCCATTTGTTTTAACATAAGTACCAGTCATACCACCAGTTGTAGGAATTACATCTGGGCCAATGATTTCTAGATTATTTGAACAAGAAAGATATAGAACTTCATTCGCGTAATTTGCGAGTTCATTATTTTCATTTAGGATTCTAATTCTAATAGCGCTAACATCATAGCTCTTGCCTTCTTTTAATTGCTCACTAGATGTCTTAACTTCCATATGTAACTTATGGCTAGGACCCTTTTTAACCGATTTAACTACTTCACCATTTTTAATGGCGTCGAAACGATATTCAACTGCCTTATCACCCCAACCAGATAAATAAACATTATAAAGTCGTGTCGCTTCTGCCATTGAGATATGATCAAATATCATGAGTTTAGCCATCTTTAATTTATATTTGAATGGCAAATTATCTACGCCATAGTTAAGGCACGCAAGAAGACATTCCTTAATTGAATCATCCACATCATCGCTATAATTTTCATGATTCTTGATTAAATCACCGATAAGGTCATCAATGTCAAAACAAGGATGAGGAAGATAACTATAAGTACTAGATGGATAGAACTCTTTTACAAATTCATTATTCTTATAAAGTTTAATAGAATCGGCATTTGAGAATACATGCACATCTTTATTAACGCCACCTGGATACTCCCCTATTTCCATTGAACTAGATACCTCTAATACTGGGTTCGAATCTGATTGAGAGGCATATACATAAGCAGCCATCTTAGGATTTCTAAAGTAATCTAGTACACCATGGTAACAAATAGTATCACCTGAACCAAAGTTTCCATGAGTATTATAGTCAAACATGCACCAGCCAGTGCCACCAGCTACACCATCTTTTCTATAGATATCATTTAAGACCTTCATATGACGCATTGCATGTTCACTTCGATGTGAAAAATCATCTATAGACTTAGTTGGGAACATATGGCCATTGAATTCTGAAATATAATAGCCCTTGTTCATATTAGAAGTACCAGCATTTTTATTAATGATGCCATCTTTGTTGAAATCACCCGCAAAAGAGAAATCATTGAAAGAATAAACATCCTCTAATAGATTTGACTTCCTCAAAAATCTTACGCCACTAGTTTGACGGAACTTATCAAGTTCATGAGCTATCTTATTTGTGTTCTTATAGAATTCATCATCATCTTGTGATTCATTAATTCTAACACCCCATAAGATAATTGAAGGATGATTACGATATTGAAGAATCATTTCTGCTTCATTTATTAAAGTTTGTTTCTTCCATGCCTCATCACCAATAAATTGCCAACCTGGAAATTCAGTATAAACAAGAAGTCCTAGCCTATCGCACGCATCAATAAACGCTTGCGATTGAGGATAATGAGAAGTCCTTACGATATTGCACGCAAGCTCTTCTTTTAAAATACGAGCATCCTCTACCTGCATTGAATCAGGCATCGCATAGCCAACATATGGATAAGCTTGATGTCTGTTTAAGCCTCTAAGCTTTAATAGATTGCCATTTAAATAAAAGCCATCTTCTCTAAATTCTATTGTTCTAAAGCCTACGTTAACTTTGTACTCACTCTTGTCCATTTTAACTGTAAGTTCATATAACTTTGGATTATCAATAGACCATTCCTCTATATCATCAATCTTTAATAAGTAATGATTATCACGATTTAGCTTTTCACTATATATCTTTTTACCATCGTCTTTTAGTTCAACAGATACAACATCAGCTAATTCTTTGCCATTATAAGTGATCGCTAAATCAAGGTAGTAGCCATCTTCTTTTTTAATAGGAGCAGCATATACATCTTCAATAAAAGACATAGGTTGAGTTTCAAGATATACATCACGATAAAGTCCTCCATAACATAAGTAGTCAATAGAACCACCAAATGGAGGAATATTTAAAGACTCATGACTATCAAGTTTTACAACTAATAAATTATCAGCTTTCTTTTTCAATAAAGAAGTAATTTCGTATTTAAAAGCTGTATAGCCACAATTGTGCTCACCTAATAGCTTTCCATTCAAATAAACTTCAGCCTTATGTGCTGCACCTTCAAAGTTAATAAATATTCTTTTATCATTATATGAAGTAAGGTACTTGATATTGGTTCTATATCCTGCGCTCATTTGATAGCTATTGATATCAACATAGTTAAAAGAAACTTCTTTTAAAGTATGAGGAATTCTAACCTTTGAGTATCTACCCAATCCTTTTAAGAAATCTTTAGAAAATTCTTCAGTAAAAGTAAAACTATTATTTAGATACTGTCTCATAATTCAATCAAAACTTCCCTTTCTACATCTTCATCTTTGTACTTAACACACACCACATTATTATCGAGCGATACACTTGTTGCCTTACTCTTTAAATTAACAATCCTATTATATAGTTGTTTCTTATCATTGTTATATTTACTTGCGTCATCGCTCATAAATAACACAGAACCAAACAAGCCATTAATAGTAGCTAACTTTTCTTTTTCCTCAAGAGTTAAAGAAACATTTTCATCTCTTAGAATAAAGACATCAGGATCATTTAAGAAAGCTCTGCCATCAAGTTGTCTTCTAAAAATAGTATCAACCATTGTATGCTTAGTAGAATTTCTTTCTAGATGCATATGTTTCATATAGAAGACATCATCATACTTAAGTGAAACATCACAACCTATCCTGCAATAATCGACTCTGCCAAAAGCACTAGCCAAAGGCACACCACATCCTAGTATTAACTTATCAGCGCATAATTGTCTTAATAGCTTCATGCCATCAGCCATGATTTGCCCTCTTGGTTTATCTTTTCTATTTAATACACAGGCACTATATAAGAAATCTAATTTGACAAGGTCAAAACCCCAATCATTAAATACAGTATCAAATACTTGTTTTAGGTATTGCCTTACTTCTACCTTATAGATATCAAGTCCATAGAAACCACTCCAGTTACTGCCACAAGCATATGGTCTACCTGTTTCATCTTTTATAAACCAATCTGGATGTTCTCTAAATAATAGGGATTTCTTTTCGGCGGAAAATGGTGCCAACCATAAACCAGCTTTGTAGCCCTTATCATGAATCTTATCAACAACAGGTGCTAAACCATTAGGAAACTTATTTGGATCAACTATTAGCCAGTCACCAACATAGGTTTCATAGCCATCATCAATTTGAAATACATCGATATCACTTTCTAGTTTTTCAATACCTTCTAAATCATTTTTAATAGTAGATTCAGAAATATTTTGGTAATGATTATACCAAGATGTATAGCCCTTAACTGGCTTACATGTTGGCTTTTGAATATTCATTAGTTTAAAGTATTCATTAAAGACTTCATCTTCTTTGCCATTTAGTGCGCAAAAATCAATAGCGGTAAAAGAATCATAAGCTTCATAGCCTTTTAAATCTGGTTTGATAAGCAACTTATCATGATCATAGATAAAACAAGTAAACGCAAAGTCCTCATTTAAAGAACCAAACAAACGATAGTCATCATCATTTCTTACA
>CAVEWG010000135.1:0-4812 GCA_963619285.1 Oscillospiraceae bacterium
GAGAATAGAAGCTGTTCGCGACGGAAGAAAAATAGAGCCTCCTAAGCATTTTTCTTTAAACGAAATATTGGAACATTATAAAGAAAGCCTATCAGCAGTTAAAGATCAATACGCTGTGGCTGACGAGATGCTGAAAAGTGGAAACGAGAACGGATGTAAAATGATCTGGAGGTCGCAAGTCGTTTTTGCTGAAGGGCTTATGGATTTTTATATTCATGAGCTCAGTAAATATTGCTTGTTTCAAATGTTTTCGGGTCAATGGGAAAAATCCGAAAAATATAATAACTTCATGGTTCCTATGGCGAGGGTTGAGGAAGCACTTAATGCTGCTGAATCAAAAGAATGGTTCTTTGAGTATTTAAATACGCGTTTAAGCCGGGAATGCTACTTGGCTTCTGAAATGATGCAAGATCAGCTAAATCTTATAGGAATTGGGTTTGCTGATGTAATGAAAAGTACCTTTTCAGATGAAGATGATCCTGTTAAGGTTGGACGGCTTAAAATCCAAGGACTATTTAAACGAAGAAATGAAATTGCTCATCAGAATGATAGAAGCCATGCATCAGCAGAACAGACGGATATTACAAAACAGTATGTGGATGAGTATATAGCTTCGGTTAACGCAATCGTTTTAGGAATTCATAAGATTGCTGTAGAAAAAACAGCCGAATAATAAAAAACTTTTGATTACCGTTAGAGTTAAAAATCACCAAGGTGAATGCTACTGTATATAAGAAGATAAGGCGTGAGTTATGAAAAAGTATGAAATGTTTAATAATATAGTGTCATCAGAACCGGGAAGAACAATTCAGTAATTGGTGGCGCAGGTTTCTTCGTTAAAACCAATGATGAAAAAGTTTTCTTGGTAACAGCGACACATGTAGCCTGAGATACATCGAGCGAAACTGATATATGGGTGAGAAATATAGCTACAGGGTTACCATTTAGTTTTAAGATTACACAACTTAATATCATAAACGAAATCTAGTGTTGCTTTACTGCTCATATGCGATATTAAAAGGACTAGGTTAATCCTGGCCCTTTGTTGTAGATATGGCAATAACGTTACATTAAAATATAAGTGAATTATTTATAATCGTTTAGTTCTTCTTCGTATAAATCAAGTAAATAATCTGGCCCTTCTTCCCATATAGCATCGCTATAGTCGAATAAAGCTTCGTATGTGTTTGATTTGGTGAAATCTAGCATCGCGTCTTCAAATGATACATTGTGCTTATCTAAGTATTTAATGAGCATATTGCGCATAAGATGGATTGCACATGCATTTTTCCTTTTATCAGAAATTGTACTAGTGTATGTTTCCATATTTTTCACTTCCTATAAATTCTAATGATTTTATGGCTTTCTTTGTCTTAAAACAAAACTGGTCAGCTAGTCTATCGGGCATTAATCTCTCAATAACAAAACGGTCAGCACTATCATTTCCTGGTGTTCCATAGTCTCCTGTAATATATGAATTCAATGTTGCGGCAGTATTATCATGAGCTACTTTGCCACAAATGATGTCGTAACAATAAAATTGCTTCAGGAAGTCAACGAATAAGGAGCTATCTCTGTTTGCTGCTATAAAATGAAGCCAATTTATGTCGGCATCATCAAAATAGTGAATTAATAAATCATTATTTAAATGGAACTTATAAATCGAAAGTATCCCATTGTTAATGTCGAAATTATCTGGAAGTTTGTGCCTTCTAATATTTTTTCTAATTGATGATGGTATATAGTCTATAGCTTGTTGGCGAGATGATGTTAAATAGAATCCTTTGCCAAAGTCTAACGCTTTTCTGCCATACGATAAATCTATATTAGATATTTCAACAAAACTACCATGATAAAGTAAGACGCCATCGTCTAATTTTTGCATACATTTACTCCGTTAGACTTTAAAATATCTTCTATATCTTCAATGGCACAGTCGTAACTACTTACATGTAATAATTCATAACAGTCAGAAATGAAACCTAGTAAATCGTATTTTTTGAAAAGGTTAGAACAATCCTTTGAACTCATATTCCACTTAGTTTGTGCGTTTCGAAAAACCCAACATTGCATATCAGCTATTTCAAATTGTCTTTCGCTCATAACTGCACCTCCGTATTAATTTTATCAAAAATAGGTTTCATTTTAATGGTCAAAACTTATTGGATTAACATATAGTTGTGCATTAAAAGAATCTAATTATATTGTTAGTCAACAAGAATATATATCCATTTGCGAAAAACTTGCAATTAGATGTAAACATATGTTAAATAATAGCCTTATTGTAACAATTATCAAGTTATTTCTTTATACAACCATATTTCAAGTCCAAACTTAAATTATGTATCGTAACATAAAATAAGTTATGATATAGAAAATAAGTTAAGATGTATATCACAAACGAAAGCTAGTATAGCTTTACAAGTGACGATACAACATTGTTAACAGCTCACTATTGAACATGTCTGATTACAGGCGCGATATTGTTAAATAAATCATATTCGTAGAAATTTATGAACTTTATTTTCCAGTGTATATAAGAAGTAATAAAATCGAAAGAAGCGTACAATAAGTGTATTATAAAAGCGAGGTAAAAAGATATGAAAGTCAATATTGATTATCCTGTAGAAGATGATTTTTATGAGTTTAAAACTTCACTTGCTGAATTAGATAAAGGAATCGAAACGATTGCGGCTATGCTTAATAAACACGGTAGGGCAAACGTTTATTTTGGTGTAGCTAACAATGGAGAAGTTATTGGTCTAAATGCTCAAATAGGTCAAGAAACTATCAAGAAAGTAGAAAATAGAATTGAAAAAATATTAAAACCTAGTATTGTTTCTTCTGTAATTTTCGAAGACTATGATGGTGAAAAAGTAATACATGTAAGTGCTAGTGGTAATCGTAAACCTTATTCAAGTTCTGGTGATTATCGTATTAGAGTAGGTAGTTCAAATAAGAAGATAGATCCAGAATTACTAGGAGAACTTTTCTTTGATTCTGAGAAGAATTCTCTAGAGGCTATTGAGTCAATTAATCAAGATCTTACTTTTAATACTTTGAAGTACTATTATGTTAAAAATGGTTTAACAATCAATGAAGATAACTTTTATCGAAATGCCAATCTTAAGATAAACGGAAAATTTAATATGTTGGCAGAATTGCTGGCTGATGAAAATAATACGTCCATTAAGGTTGTTCGCTTTTCTGGATTGGATAAATCTAAAATGATATCTAGAAATGAATATGGTTATAAATGTTTAATTTCAGCTATGGAAGAAGCAAATAATTATGTATTGTCTTTAAATGAAACTAGAGTTGAGATCGAATCATCTTTGGAAAGAAAAGAAATAAAGCTATTTGATACACACGCTTTTCAAGAAGCTTGGACAAATGCTTGCATTCATAACAAATGGGTTAGAAATGTTCCACCAGCAATCTATATCTTTGATAATAGGATCGAAATAATTTCAACTGGCGGTTTACCGTTTGGCTATAGTAAAGAAGATTTCTATGGAGGCATTTCAAGACCTATCAATATTGGCTTATTTAAAATAATGGGACAACTTAATTTAGTTGAGCAAACAGGACATAGCAATCTTGTGATTGTTGATAAATATGGAAAAGATGCGTTTGATATTGAAGAAAACCATATTACTGTAACAATACCATTCGCTTTTATTCCTTCAATGAAACAAATCGATACAAAGGGTTTATCCCCAACTCACAACAAGGTGCTTATGACTTTAAAAGATAATCCAACCATTACTATTGGCGATATTTCTAAAATTTGCGGGTTAGGAACAACTAGAGTTAGTCAAATCATAAAGAATTTAAAAGAAACCGGAAGGCTTGAAAGAGTTGGAAGTAGAAAAGATGGCTATTGGCAGATTAAATAGACTTTTGATGTTGATATAGTTTGTTTATTATACCCATTTAATTTAATAAAAGGGTATAATGGGTATAAAGGAAGTGAATCATGAAAAAAGTTGAAGCGTTAAGCAAGATGGCTGATATCGAAAAGGAAATAAATCTATTGCCAGAGGGAAGTGTTACTAAGAAGAATATTAATGGTAAGGATTATTTTTATCATCGTATTAATAAAGACGGTAAAAGGATAGAAAAATATGTATCTTTTGTTGAAGCTGATGATTTAAGTAAACAAATCAAAAAGAGAAAAGAGCTTGAAAATAAGCTTAAGACTTTAAAGAACTCTGTTTCTTTTGATGATGAAATAAAATATAAAACCATTGTAAGAGTTGGCGATGAACTTAGGGCTCAAGTATCTTTTGTAAAAAGCTTTAAAAAAAGAGAATGCTTCAAAGTTTTAGAAGATTATATCTATGATAATAATACTGAGAAGGTATTTATTTTATATGGCTTAAGAAGAACGGGCAAAACGACTTTAATAAGGCAAATGATTAATGAAATAACTGAATTTGATAGAGTTGCCTTTATTCAAATTAAATCGAGTGATAGACTTTCGGATATTAATTATGATTTAAGATTACTTGAAAAGGAAGGCTACAAGTATATCTTCATTGATGAAGTAACTTTAATGGAAGACTTTGTAGATAATGCGTCTTTATTTTCAGATATATACGCAAGCAGTGGTATGAAAATAGTGTTGTCTGGAACTGATTCCTTGGGCTTTGCGATTACTAAACAAGAACAACTTTATGATAGGTGCATTATGCTACATACAACATTTATTCCTTATCGTGAATTTGAAGAAGTGCTTGGCATTAAGGGTATAGACGAATACATTGAATATGGAGGCACGATGTCTCTTGGTGGTGTTAAGTATAATGA
>CAVEWG010000136.1:0-4755 GCA_963619285.1 Oscillospiraceae bacterium
TTGTTGGTCCTTACGATCAATATCAGCAGATAGCTTCATTCTTTCATCTCTTTTTAGTTTTAAAGAAGTAGAAAGTTCATCTCTTAACTTATAAGCGTTAGATAATTCAATTACTAGCTCATCTTTAAATTCTTCATCGTTTTGAACATTTTCCGGATTAATTAATTCATAATCATTCTTCATTTGTTCATATTTTGTACGTTTTACATCAACCAAAGGTTCAAGTTGAGCAATCGAAATACGCTTTTCAGTTAATTCTGTTTCCGTTTTGTTTTTGCTTGAAACAATTGTTTCATATTCTTTATTAGCTAACTCAGCCTTAGCACGTAAAGACAATAAGTTGTTCTTGTTCTTTTCAAGTTCTGATGTAGCGGTAATAATACTTATTTCATTTTTTACCTTACCACCAGTCATATAGCCACCCTTATGAACAATATCGCCATCAAGAGTTACGATCTTATATTGATACTTAAGTAAAGCAGCTAAATTATTAGCATTTTCAAGTGTATCAACAATTAAGATATTGGCTAATAAACTATCTACAACAATATCATATTCAGGTTCATTAGAAACAAAGTCGGCCATAACACCAATATAGCCTTGAGTATTTTTGCACACTACTTCATCTTCATATCTAATTTCGTGTTCCTTTAAGACATTGATTGGTAAAAAAGTTGCCCTACCAGATCTATTCTTCTTTAAGAAAGAAATACAATTTCTAGCAGCAGCCTCATCTTTAGTAATAATGTTATAGGTTGCGTTAGCTAGCGCACTAGATAAAGCATATTCATAGCCTTCATCTGGCACAATTACCTGACCTACTACTCCAAGTACTCCAAAGAATGATTTTGAGTTTGCCATAATGGCTTTAACACCGGCTTGGGCATTAGAAGAAAATGGATCTTTAATGATGTTTTCTAAAACGGAAATTCTATTTTCTAATCTAAAGACAACGCCGCTCGCTTCTTCTTTCTTTAAAGAAGCATCGGCTAATTTATTGGCTAATTCACCAAGATTTTCATTTAATAAATTAAGTTCAACATTTAATTGATTCAATCTATTTAAACGATCTTTATATTCAAATTCCGCTTCATCAAGTAAAGACTTAGTTTGTCTAATCTTTTCTTCACTAGAACCCATTTCAATAGCGTATTTACGCTTTTCATCAAGTTCAACTTTACGCTTTTCCAACTTTTGAATCTCATTAATAGTATTAACTAGTCTTTCTTGTAAACTATTTATTTCCTTATCATAGTTTTTAAGCTCAGCTTTATTAGCTAGATTATTATTTTCTGATACTTGAATACTAGTGTTGTTTAAAGCGATCTGTGATTGTAAATCAAATAAACTCTTTTCAATTTCCTCTTTTTTAGAATTATAAGAATTTATTTCATCAACTAAAACAGCTGTTTCAATTTCTTCAAGTCTCTTCTTCTTTTCGCGATATATCTCAGCCTTTTTAGCTTGTCTTTTTAAAGGACCAACTTGTCTTTCTAGTTCATCTAGAATGTTAGAAGCCTTTTCAAGATTTTCCTTAGTACGTTCAAGTCTTGCGATAGATTCCAATTTTCTTTTCTTATATTTAGAAACACCAGCTGCTTCTTCAAAGATTGCTCGTCTATCATATGGCTTAGCATCCGCAAAACCAACGACATTACCTTGAGTAATGATTGATAAAGAATCTTTACCCAAACCTGAGTCAATAATTAAATCAATGACATCTTTAAGTCTAACTTTATTACGATTGATTAAATATTCAGCATCTTGTTCAGTATTATAGATTCTTCTTGTAACTTCTATTTCATCAAGTTCAGAGTTTAATACTCGATTAGTATTGTCAAAAATCAGAGTTACCTCTGCCATATTTACTGCTTTACGAGTTTCTGAGCCCGCAAAAATAACATCAGTCATCTTATCGCCTCTAAGTGACTTAACGCTTTGTTCACCTAATACCCATCTGATCGCATCAGAAATATTAGACTTACCACAACCATTAGGACCAACGATACCGGTAACTGAGTTATCAAAATTTATAACTACTCGATCCGCAAAGGACTTAAATCCTTGCAGCTCTATACGCTTTAAAAACATAAATCTAGTCTCCTAACTATAGATTATACCAAAATCCTAGTCTTCCTTTAAAGTAAGATTTTTAACCCACTTTTCTTTACGTATTATTCTATAGGCAATTACAGCCTTTAAAAAATCTACTGATTGGCCTATACAATAAACATATAAGACAGGAATATTGCTGTGATAGGCAAAGAAATAAACAGCCGGAATATTTACGCCCCACATAAAGCCAGAGTCCATAAACATGGTGTTTTTAGTATCACCACCTGTTCTTAAAGTAAAGAAACATTGAGTGTTAAACATATACAATATATAGAATAATGACATTACTGATAAGAATTGTTTTGCCAATTCTATCGAATATGAGGATACTTTGCTATATAAAAGTGGAACTAAGAAAGTAAAACCGTTCATAAGTAAAGCCATTACAATTGACATCATCATGGAAAACCATATTAGCTTATAGGCACTATCTTTAGCTTCTTCTAATTTATTAGCGCCTAGTTTTGTTCCTACAATAACGGTTGTGGCAGATGCCATACCGCCAAATAAGACAAAGAATAAGTCGGATATTGTAGAACTTATTGAATAAGCAGCATTTACATTAGCACCACGTGATGAATAGCACTTAATTAAAACCGCCATACCAAATTGCCATAATATTTCGTTTATCATCAAAGGAATAGCTTTGATGATGATGTTTTCTATTAAAGATTTTTCAATATGGAATATTTGATGTATCTTTGTCTTAAAATAATATTCACCCATTTCTAAAAAGCTTAAATAAACAATCATTTCAATAACTCTGGCAATAATAGTTGCGATAGCCGCACCTTTTACACCTAACGCTTTAAAACCGAAGTGGCCAAATATTAAACAATAATCAAAGAAAACATTGACTACAATTGAAACCATTGAAGTAACAAGGGGCTTTCTTGTATCGCCAGTTGAACGCATCGCATTGGCAATAGGAAAAGATAAGCCTAGTGGTAAATATGAGAATACTGCTAATTTTAAATAATCGCTACCTGCTTTAATGATTGCAGAATCATTTATGATAAAGCCAATGATTTGTTCAGAAAATAAAAAGCCAAATAAGACAAATATTATAAGTATTACATAAGAAGAAACAATTGAAAATCTAAATGATTGTTTCATATGTTCATGATCTCTCGCCCCATTATATTGCGATAAAAAGATAACGCAAGCCACAGTTAGAGCATTTACGCCATATTGAGCAATCGCATAATAACGATTAGCAGAGCTAACTGCACTTACCGCAACATCTCCAAGTTCCCCAACCATCAAATTATCAACAAGGTTTACACTTGCGACAATTAGTTGTTGAAACATTAAAGGTATAGCGATAGTTAAACATTTTTTAATTAATTCTTTATCTTCAATTGTTTTTTTAAAATATCCTAAAAACATTTAATCTCTTTCTATATAACATCTATTTACAGAATCATCGAATTCATCTATATTCTCTTTATTTTCAATGATACGAACTTCATTTAATATTTTTACATCATACTTATTTGTCCCATCCAGCAACTGTAGGTTTAAATAATCAGTATATTTAATAAAAGGATTACGTTTTATATACATCAAAGTGCGATTGCCAATTACTACATATGGTTTAATATGACCAATTCTTTTCTTGTAGTTTTCTATTAAAGAACTTACTTGTAAAGGTTTAAGTTCACTACTTAAGACAATAGATTTAAAGCCTAATCTTTTCAATAATTCGTAGGCATATGAATTACATATATTTAAAGTATAGTAAGCAATCTTACCCTCACCTTTAAATAAGCCACCTATATCGCATATATATTCACCACTATAGTCTGAGTTTAAATTGATTACTGGTAGTAAATCTTCGTTAATATACAAGGGATTCGAACCCAGATTCGAACCCAGTATAGGTTCATCTAATTTAATAAAGTCATTCTTGTTTCTTTTAAATAAAGAAAGTAGATATTCATTAAACGATTCATAGAATTCTCTTCTTAATTCATTGATCTTGCTTTTAGGCATAAAGGCATTACCAATATTGCCTTCTAGTTTAGTCAATATAAATGGGTTCGAATCCGTCTTGTTAAATATATCAAATAAAGTCTCTTTACTTATTGGAGCCTTAATAGCGCTATCAGGACATATATCAAAAGTCTTAGAATAAACAATATCATTCAAGCTACATTCAACTTTAATAGGTTTATTTTCAACAAAGTCGATATTGATATTTATATCTTGTTTCTTTAATTGATAATTATTGATACTTTCTTCAAGATTATAATCTAGTGTGCGAACTACTTTGTCGCCTTTAAGCACTGGTGAATCAACTTTTACAGTAATGATTTCATTCTTATAGGCTTTAGAAACTAGTTTTTTATTAACGGTTAAACTATTTAAAATCTTTCCTGTATCACCTTTTTTAGAAATAATACGGATGCCATCGAATTGATTGATATCGGAAAATAATCTTATCAAACAATTACCATCACGATAATCTATTACTTTGCCTATTTCTTTGCCCATATGATTTGGACGGAAATTAGAGAAAATATCAGCGTTATTATCTAATAAATATGAATTAGTAAAGCCTCTATTAAATACTGATAATAAATCATTGTATTCTTTTTGGCTTAAATTGAACTTTTCATTATTGTAGTAAGCATCAAT
>CAVEWG010000137.1:0-4747 GCA_963619285.1 Oscillospiraceae bacterium
GAATGTAACACCACCAATTTATTACACTACTTGGTATAGTTATGAATACGATCCGCAGTTTTGGGTTGATTTAATATTTGATTATGAACTAGAAGAAAGAGTAAATGGCAGACAAATTGAAACTATCTTTACTAAATATAAGTGGGATGAATTAACTACCACTCAAAAGTTAACTGGTTTTGGTTATGGTACTTTTATGAGGGGCGGTATCTTAATTGAAAGAGACTTTGTTCAACAATACTATAGTTATGGAATTGTTGGTGTGGTTTTGATTATGGCTCCTTGGCTTGTTTTATTAGCTTATGTAGGGATAAAACTATTGTTAGGCTATAAGGAAAATAAGTGGACGTATATGAACATAATACTTCTTATGTCTTGTGGACTTGGCTTTGTATCTTCATATGTAAGCGGGCATGTCTTTGATGAGCTAACAACTTCAATGTTTATTGTGCTATGTATAAGTTTCTTGTCAAAAAATCTAAAGGATAATCATGAAGAAGCTTAATTTTGAAAATATTGTAATAATTCTTGGAATAACTTATTTAATACTGCCTATATGTGTCTTTTTCTTAGGTTGGTTAAATATATTTTTAGGGATTATTTTAAGTTTATTGTTTGCGTATTTTGGCTATAAACTTTATTCTATTCTTAAAGTGGACGAAAATACTATATTTAAGAAGAATAATCTTATTTATTGGCTCATTTCTCTATTGTTGATATGTATATGGGTATATTTTTCAGGAATTGGCGGTTTTTCTTATCAAAACGATGATTTCTGGGCAAGGAACGCAATATTTAGAGATTTAATCAATTATGATTGGCCCGTTATTTATGATCTATCTCTTGAACCAAGTTATGTTACAAATTTATTAGGAACTAGTAAGGTTGCGTTTTCTTATTACTATATTTTTTGGTTGCCTGTAGCACTTGTATCAAAAATTTTTAATTTAAGTTGGATTGTTGGTAATTATCTTTTATATATTTATGTGGTACTTGGTATATTATTAACTTTATATTTTTTAAATAGGAAGCTTAACAAGTGCTCATATATTGTGCTTGTACTATTGATTTGTTTTAGTGGATTAGATGTAATTAGATATTTTATTAGAAATGGAGTTTTGCCAACGACTGAGCATATAGAGTGGTACGGTGATTTCTATTATCAATATTCATCAAATACCACTCAATTGTATTGGGTATTTAACCAATCGGTAATGGTTTGGTTAATAATGTCTATGTTTATTAATATCAATAATCATAAATATACACTAGGATTATGTGCCTTAACATTCGCGTACTCTCCTTGGGCTATGGTTGGTTTATTGCCTTATATGCTTATGGTGTTTATTAAAAATATTAAAGATTCAATTAATGTGGTTAATATATATGCTTGTTTAATAATGCTGATCGTATTTGGAAGTTTTTACTTCTGTGGAACCAAGGGTTCGAACCCAATGTTTATATCTTTCTTGTATTTTGATGGAACTTATAAAGCTTATTTGATGTTAATATTACTAGAATTTGTTTTGTATTATATCTTAATGGGTAAAAAGAAATATGAATATTATTATGTAACCCTAATTGGCTTATTATTGATTCCTTTTATACAAGATGAGAGTTTAAATTTCTGTATGCGTGTTTCTATACCTGCTTTATTTATGCTTATGTATTATGTAGATAGAGCTTTATATGATAATGAAGGAATAAAAAAAATATTACTTATTGTTTTTTTAATCATTGGCTCATATACGCCTTTTACAGAAATATATAGGAGTGTTACAAATAAACTATATTGGTCTGAGTATATGATAAGAGATGAGATTTATAGTTTTGGTAATACACAATATAGTGGAGATGATAAAGAAGATAGTATAAAGATGATTTCAGATCAGTTCTTTGCCTATGACTATGAAAGTTCTTTCTTCTTTAAATATTTAGCAAAGAAGGTTGATTAATATGAATAATGTATACAGATTGTTAGCTGTTTTAATATATCCGGTATTTGTTGGTTTATTGCTTTGGTATGTGTGTAGAAGCAGATTTACAAATGAATTAAAAGAATATAAAAAAGAAATATTGCTTAACTTTTTAATTATTCTATTAGTAGGAGTAATTGGAATCTTTGTCTATTTTAGATTTGAGACTAATGCGGTATATGTTTACGATGATGCTGGTTACTATGTCAAGAGTTTAAAGCTATTACAAACTTTTTGGAGTAATCCCAGTTCTATTTTTTCAAAAGTTTATAGTACTATAAACCAAGATGATTATAGTTATTTACCAGCTTTATTTAATTTCTGGGGTTTAATTATAAACAATAGCTATTGGTTCTATTGCGTTATTAATTTTGTTTTATTCTTAATGCCTACAGTATTTTTACTGTTGTGTTTATACTATAGATACTTTAATAATAGATATTTACCTATTGTATATTTCTTTGTGTTTTATCCATTGTGGTTAACGATTCTTTATGGAAGAGTTGATTGCTTAGGCTTATTTCCATTATTGATATTCTATATAATTGCGATATTTGGGAATTTTAAAGATATTAATAAAATAGATGTAGTTATTTTGAACGTTCTTACTTTGGTATTAATGTTTGAAAGAAGATGGTATCTATATGCCTTAGTTGGTGCTTATCTAGCTTATCTATTCAAGGGACTAACGTATGCTTATAAAAATAAAGATTGGTTAAAGCCTGGTTTAAAGTTTATATTATCTGGTTTAATTGCGGTAGTTGTGTTGTTGCTGTTCTTTAGAGGCTTTATCACTAATGTGATGACTGTTAATAATGTTGAATCTTATGCTTACTACAATCATTCAGGAAAGGCTTTGACAACTATAAACTTCTACTCAATTATAATTTGTTTAATAGGTTTATATGGCTTAATAAAGCTGTTTATCAAAGATAAGATTATATCTATTGCGCTGATTATTACAGTGGTTATTCCATGTATATTGTTTTGGAGAACGCAATCATTTGATTTGCACCATTATTTAATTGTTTGTTTAAGTGTTTTGATTTTATTTATATATGGAATAGAAAGTATACCATATCAAAAGTATAGTAAGCCTATAATTTGTTTATTACTAGTTACACAAATGTGCCTAATTTTTACAAGCATCAAAGTTCCTTTGTTTACTAGTGCTAAAAAGACAATAAGTAGTAATCCATATAAGAATAGCTTAATTGATATATCAGAGTATCTCAAGGAAATATCAAGAGATGAAGGCGTATATACTTATGTAGCTACTGGTAATAATTATTTTTGCGATGATTCTATTAAAAATGTAGGTTTACCTGATGTTGATTTTCCAAATATGGTATCGTTTATATTTGATATCAGAGATGGATTCCCTAGGGACTTCGGCTATATAAAGTATTTTGTGATAAGCGATCCGATTATCTATATGGATGAAGATTATCAACATATGTATAAGATTATTTCTGAGGCAATAATATATGATGATGTTATTTCAAAAATATTTACCAAAGTTAATGATTTTACTTTAGAAGACAACACTAAAGTTTACATCTATGAGATGACTGGAGAATATACTAACGAAATGAAAGAATATTTCTATAAGAAGATGCTCGAATATTATCCAGATAAAGTAGATTTCTATAGTTATATACTGGACTAAGTTGTAAAAAAGCAACAATTAAAGGATAATTAAAGACATGGATAAAAAATTATTTAAAAACTACATATACAACATATTGTATCAATTGGTAAAGCTGTTCTTACCATTATTTTTGGTTTCCTATACTTATTCTCATTTAGGACCTAGTACACTGGGGATTAATGATTATGCCGCTAATATATCTAGCTGGTTTATACTTCTAGGAGTTCTTGGCGTAAATACTTACGGTAATAGAGAAATAGCCAAAGTAAGAGATGATAAAGATAGATTGAGTAAGAATTTCTACGAAATATTGGTTATGCAGATAATCAATATGTCTATTGCGTTATTGCTATACGTTATCTACACTGTACTATTTGTAAAACAGAATCAAATCATTTATTTCTTAATTTGTTTATCAATATTAGCCAGTGTATTTGATATTTCTTGGTTCTACTATGGCGTAGAAGATTTTGGCATTGTTTCAATTAGAAACATTGTAGTCAAAATTGTAAGTGTGTTATTAATATTTACATTTGTTAAAAAACCTGCTGATTTATGGATGTTTACTCTAATCAATTCACTATCAGATTTAGTAGGACAATTAGTAACATTCCTAGGTTTAAAGAAATATATCGATAAGACAAAGGTTAGTGTAAAAGAAGCTTATAAAAATCACTTAGCTGGCACGTTTGCGTTATTTATTCCAACTCTTGCGATAAATATCTATACTTTGCTTGATCAAACATTACTGGGTACCATGGTCGAAGATAAAGCGCAATTGAGTTTATATAAGACCTCTGTTAGCTTTGTAAAGATGTTCTTATACTTTGTTACTTCTATTGGCGCTGTTGTAATGCCGAGAATAGCTAATATCTTTGTTAAGAATAAAGATCATAGTGAAGTAAATAAGTATATTAATATGACTTTTAGATTAGCTATTATTCTTTCAATTCCAATTTTTGTTGCCTTAGAAGTTGTTTCAGGAAGTTTCTTCCCTTGGTATACAAAAGATGAATATATGTATGTTATTCCGCTAGTTAGAATTGTTAGCCCAATAATTATATTTATTTCTTTATCAAATGTATTTGGTACTCAATATTTGGTTCCAACAGGCAGAAAC
>CAVEWG010000138.1:0-4677 GCA_963619285.1 Oscillospiraceae bacterium
GTATCTAATGCCTCTTTAGGAAAATAAGATTTTGTTTTCAAAAAGATTAGTGTATAATTAATTTTGGTTTTAGGAAAGTTAGAAAACTGGAGATAGATATGAATATTAAAGAATTTTATAACGAAGTTGGCGGAAATTATGCAGATGTTTTATCTAGACTAAACAATGAAGCTTTAATTAGCAAGATTGTTAAAAAATTTAATGAAGATCCAAGTTTTTCCCAACTTGAAGAAGCATTAAAAAGTGGCAACGTTGATTTAGCATTTAGAGCTGCTCATACTTTAAAGGGTATTAGTTTAAATCTAGGTTTTGATAAATTAAGCAAAGACGCAATTGAAATAACAGAAGTGCTTAGAGCTGGTAAGTTTGATGGCACCAAGGAACTGTTTGATTCACTTAAGAAAACATATGATCAAACAGTTTCTAAACTTAAAGAATTAGATTAAAAAATCAAGGAGTTAATCCTTGATTTTTTCTAAATGTTTCTTGATTGCTTCAAAAGATTCATCAGAGATACAATGTTCCATTTTACAAGCATCAGCTTCTGCTTGTTTTTCTTCAACCCCTAAATCAATTAATAGTTCAGTAATAACTTTATGTCTTTCATAAATCTTATTAGCCACATCTTTTCCTTTTTTAAGTAGTTTTATGTATCCACCACCATCAATTGAAATATAATGATTTTCTTTTAAAATTTTCATCGCTCTAGATACTGAAGGCTTTGAATAGTTCATAGCTTCAGCTACATCTAGTGATCTAACATAAGGACTCTCATTTGAAAGCCTTAATATTGTTTCAAGATACATTTCTCCAGATTCAAGCATTTTCATGTCTTTATATTATCACAAAATTGCTTATTGACTTAATAAAATAGTGGGTATAATATTATATAGGTTAGCAAGAGCTAACTAGTTAGTTATTGCTAAGTAAGGGAGGTATTATGATGCCATTAGCATTTATGAAAGCTGGACAAACTTGTAAAGTTGTAAAAATTGTTGGAAATGATGAAGTTAGAAGTCATTTATCGGATTTAGGCTTTGTGTTAGGCGCTGATATTTCCATCGTTAATGAATTAGCTGGCAATATCATTGTAAACGTTAAAGACAGTAGGGTTGCGATTGATAAGAATTTAGCTAATAAAATCATGGTTAATTAGAAGGGGGAATAAATGCTTACTTTAAGAGAAATTGGAATTGGTGAATCTTGCAAAGTAGTTAAACTACATGGCGAAGGCGCTATCAAGAGAAGAATCATGGACATGGGTCTTACAAAAGGTGTAACGGTTAAGGTTGTTAAGGTTGCTCCACTTGGTGATCCAATTGAGATGAATGTTAGAGGTTATGAACTTTCATTAAGAAAAGCTGATGCTGAACTTATTGAAGTTGAAAAGATTTAAATTTTTTTATTAGAAATAAGTTAGCAAAAGCTAACTAAGGAAGGATATTATGGGAATTAAAATTGCTTTAGCAGGTAACCCAAACTGTGGTAAGACAACATTGTTTAATGCCTTAACAGGTTCTAATCAATTTGTTGGTAACTGGCCAGGTGTTACCGTTGAGAAAAAAGAAGGTAAACTTAAGAAACATGATGGAGTAATTATTACCGATTTACCTGGTATTTATTCATTATCTCCATATACACTTGAAGAAGTTGTCGCAAGAAACTACTTATTAAATGAAAAACCAGATGTTATTTTAAATATCATCGATGGTTCAAATCTTGAAAGAAACTTGTATTTAACAACACAATTACTTGAAATCGGAATTCCAGTAGTTGCCGCTATCAACATGATGGATGTTGTTGAAAAAAATGGTGACAAGATTAATGTTGCTAAGCTTTCAAAAGAACTTGGATGCAAGGTTGTTGAAATCTCTGCCCTTAAAGGAACAGGCATTGAAGAATGTGCTGAAGAAGCTGTTAAGGCTGAAGGCAAAGAACAAATCGTAAACCACAAGTACTCAAATGAAATCGAAGAAACTTTAAAGACAATTGAGACAAAAGCTTTAGGAAACTGTGAAAACAAGAGATGGTACGCTATCAAGTTGTTTGAAAGAGATGAGAAGGCTATTGAAACTTTAAAGATTTCTAAAGATGTTTTAGCTTCAATTGAAACTGATATTAAGGCTATTGAATCTAAACTTGATGATGATGCTGAATCTATTATCACAAATGAACGTTATAACTATATCTCATCTATTATTGGTGATGTCTTAAAAAAGAAAGATGCTAGCGCACTAACTACTTCTGATAAGATTGATAGAATTGTTACTAATAGATGGTTAGGCCTTCCAATCTTTGCGGTAATCATGTTCCTTGTTTACTATATCGCAATGGTAACTGTAGGTACAGCTGCTACTGATTTTACAAATGATGGTATCTTTGGCGATGGTTGGCATTTATTTGGAAACGGCAGCGCAGAATATGAAGAAGCGAGTGAAACATATGGCGATTCAGATTCAATCATTGAAGCATTTAATGCGCAGTGGGGTAATGATAATATCACTGCCGCAATCGATGTTTCTTCAGATGAATTTGATGAGGTTCAAGCCAAAGAAGCTTTAGATTATTTATATTCAAATACTGCAGATGATGCTACTGTTTCTTATACTGTTGAAGATGAAGAAACTGCTGCAACTGAAGTTGTAGAAGGTGTTAGCAAAGAAGATTTAAAGAACGCAATTGATCAATATTTAAATACTGAATACAAGAGTTCATATGGTGCTCCAGATACTTCTACATATGGTGTATGGGTTCCAGGTATTCCTACATTAGTTGGCAATTTATTAGATTCTTTAAACTGCGCTGATTGGTTAAATGGTTTAATCATTGATGGTATTGTTGCTGGTGTTGGTGCCGTGCTTGGATTTGTTCCTCAAATGCTTGTATTGTTCTTCCTATTAGCATTCCTTGAAGCATGTGGCTATATGGCTAGAATTGCTTTCGTTCTAGATAGAATCTTTAGAAAGTTTGGTTTATCTGGTAAATCATTCATTCCAATGCTTGTTGGTACAGGATGTGGTGTTCCAGGTATCATGGCTTCTAGAACTATTGAAAACGAAAGAGATAGACGTATGACTATCATGACTACTACATTTATTCCATGTGGTGCTAAGGTTCCATTTATCGCTATGATTGCTGGTGCAATATTTGGTGGTTCACCTTGGGTATCAACTAGTGCATATTTTATAGGTATGGCTTCAATCATTATCTCTGGTGTAATCTTAAAGAAGACTAAGATGTTCTCTGGTGATCCTGCTCCATTTGTTATGGAACTTCCTGCATATCATATGCCTAGATTAATTGATGTTTTAAGATCAATGTGGGAAAGAGGTTGGTCATTTATTAAGAAGGCCGGTACAATCATTGTCTTATCTACAATCTTTGTATGGTTCACTACTTACTTCGGTGTATTAGATGGTTCATTCCAAATGCTTTCTGAAGATCAAATTGATCATTCAATTCTAGCTACTATTGGTAATTTAGTTGCTTGGATATTTGCTCCTCTAGGTTGGGGTAATTGGCAAGCTGCTGTTGCAAGTATCACTGGCTTAGTTGCAAAGGAAAATATTGTTGCTACTATGTCTATCTTATATGGAGGTGGCGAATTAAGTACTTATGCTACTTTAGCTCAACACTTCACAACAGTAACTGGCTATTCATTCTTGGTATTCAACTTACTATGTGCTCCATGTTTCGCTGCTATTGGTGCTATAAAAAGAGAAATGAATTCTCCTAAGTGGACATGGTTTGCGATTGGCTACCAATGTGGATTTGCATATGTAATCGCATTCCTTGTAACTCAATATGGAAATGCGTTTGCTGGTAACTTAAACATCTTCGGTTTAATTGTTGCTATTGCTGTTACATGTGTAATGATTTATATGTTATTCTTTAAAAAGTACAAGGAAGCTACTACATTAGAAACTTCTAAGTTCTAAAAAGGAGGGTATATGGGTACCGCTATTGTATTAATCATTTTAATTGTTATTGTTGCGCTTATCATTAATGGCATGATTAAAGATAAGAAAGCAGGTAAAAATCTCTGTACGCATGATTGTACTAGTTGTGGAAGCCATGGCTCTTGCCATAAACTCGATGATTTAAAAAGAGATTTAGCAAAGGCAAAAGAAAATATATGAAATATTTATTAAAGATTGATGGTATGTATTGTTCAATGTGTGAATCACATGTAAATGATGCGATTAGAAATAACCTTCATGTTAAGAAAGTAAAATCTAAGCATAAAACAGGTGATGTACTAATTGAAACAAATGATCCATTAGATACAGAAAAATTAGCTAATACACTAAATTCAACTGGCTATAAAGTATTAGATCTAAAAGAAGATTAATTTGACAATGACCGTTAGAAATAGCGGTCTTTTTTTTAGACGAGTGATTATATTTTAATTATTTTTTTATCCTATTTTAATTGACTGAAGGAACAAATTTTGCGAGAATAAAATAGTTGAAAGGCTCTTAAAGTGGGCATGGGGTATGAAAAAGTGAAAAAAGATTTTTTTAAGTGCATTGCAAATATACTTTTGGTATTTTTAATGCTAATTAGTAATGTTTCTTTTGCTGTATATGGAGAAGATGCAGAAGAAGCAGAAACAGAAACAAAAAAAGAACAGATAACAGTTACTGTATATCTTGCTGATGGTTTTAGCATTGAAGG
>CAVEWG010000139.1:0-4650 GCA_963619285.1 Oscillospiraceae bacterium
AGGTAGACCTTTTGAAGAATGCAAAGATGAAATATTAGATTTTATCAAAGGTAGAGTGCTTGTAGCCCATAATGCTTCATTTGACTATAACTTTTTAAATGCTGAGCTTGATAGATTAGGACTTCCAAAACTTACTAATCCAGTTATTGATACCCTAGATTTATCAAGGTCTTTGTTTAAGACAAGACGTGCTTATCGTTTGGGCAACATGGCTAGACAATATGGTGTTGAATATAATGAAGAAGTAGCTCATAGAGCTAATTATGATGCGGAAGTCTTAGCACAAATATTCAATTTAATGTTGAAGGATTTGAGTAAACATGGTGTTGTTACTTTAAATGATTTGCAGAATTATCAAGGCGAAGATGCTTTTGTTAAGACGCGTGCTTATCATACAACTATCTTATGTAAGAACAAAGCTGGCCTTAAGTCTTTATTTAAACTAGTTTCTATTTCTAATACCGATCAATTAGCAGTCTTTGGTAAGGCTAATAGTAAGGACAGTAGTTCAGAGTTTATTGCCGAACCACGTATCTTTAAAAATACAGTTCAAGAGTATCGTGAGAATTTACTAATTGGTACTGCTTGTTTTAATGGTGAGGTATTTGAAATTGCCCAAACTAAATCAAAAGAAGATTTAGCTAAGGCTATATCTTTCTATGATTATATTGAAATTCAACCAATTGAGAATTATCGTCCATTATATGAAGATAGGGGCTCTTTTACTGTTGATAGATTAAAGGATTATCTAAAAGACATCATTAAAGAAGCTCAAAGACAAAATAAGATAATTGTAGCAACCGGTGATGTTCATTATGTTAAGCCAGAAGAAAAAATCCTTAGAGATGTATATATAAGCGCACAAGCTATTGGTGGTGCACACCATCCTTTGTATGTTTTTGATAAAGATAAACGTGCAAAACAGGTAACACCTAATCAACATTTTAGAAACACAAGAGAAATGCTTGATTGTTTTAGCTGGCTAGAAGATGAAAAATTAATTCATGAGCTTGTTATTGATAATCCAAATAAGATTGCCGATATGTGTGAGGATATCACGCCTTTCTCTGATGAGCTAAGACCACCTCGTGTTTTGGATGCGATTAAAAAAGCTAAAGAGTGTCGTATTTTTGAGGAACCTTTTTTAGAAACAGATGAAGTAATTAATGCTGATGATTATTTAAGAAGACTTGTTTACTATGAACAAGAACGTATCTATGGCAAGAATTGTGATCAATTTATAAAAGATAGAGTAGATAGAGAATTAAACGCTATTATCGGTAATGGTTATGGCGTAATTTACTATACTTGTCACTTAATGGTTAAACGTTCTAATAATGATGGTTATATTGTTGGATCAAGAGGCTCAGTTGGTTCATCCTTAGTTGCAACTTTAAGTGGTATTACTGAGGTTAATCCATTACCTCCTCATTATGTATGTCCTAAGTGTCATCATTTTGAATGGATAAAAGATGCGACAAGTGGCTTTGACGCACCTGATAAAGTGTGTCCCGAGTGCGGTGAAGTGATGAAGGGCAATGGCCAAAATATTCCGTTTGAAACTTTCATGGGCTTTAATGGCGATAAGGTACCAGATATCGATTTAAATTTCTCTGGTGATTATCAACCAAAGGCACACTTATTTACTCGTGAAATCTTTGGGAAGGATAATGTCTTTAGAGCTGGTACTATTTCAACAGTCGCTGATAAGACAGCTTATGGTTATGTGACAGGGTATTGCGAAGAAAAAGGCATCACTAATATGTCACGTGCACAAAAAGATAGATTAGCAGCAGGCTGTACTGGTGTTAAGCGTACTACTGGTCAACATGCTGGTGGTATCGTTGTTTTACCAGATACGATGGAAATAGAGGATGTAACTCCTATTCAATATCCTGCCAACGATAAGGATGCTGCGTGGCTTTCAACACACTTTGAATATCATGATTACTCAGATAATATTTTAAAGTTTGATATCTTGGGACATGTTGATCCAACTGTTATGAGACTTTATGAGAATATATCAGGTATCGATGTAAAAACAATTCCAATGAATGATGAGAAAGTATTGTCTTTGTTTTCCTCTTCCAAGGCTTTAAATATTATTAATCCAAATTATCATGAAGAAACTGGTGCTTGCGGATTACCGGAATTTGGTACTTTAAATACACGTAATACAATTGAGGAAACTCGTCCTAAAGTATTCTCGGATTTAGTACAAATTTCTGGTCTTTCTCATGGTACTGATGTATGGAGCGGTAATGCTCAAGAATTAATCAAACAAGGCATTCCACTATCTGAAGTAATTGGATGTAGAGATGATATTATGGTCTATCTACAAAACAAGGGGCTAGATCCTTCTGAATCTTTTACCATTATGGAAAGAGTTAGAAAGGGCGTTGTTGCCAAAGGCAAATGTAAAGAATGGGAAGACTATAAGAAAGATATGCTAGAACACAATGTTCCTGCTTGGTATATTGGTTCATGTGAAAAGATTCAATATATGTTCCCTAAGGCTCATGCGGTTGCTTATTGCATTATGGCAGTAAGAGTTGCTTGGTTTAAGGTGTATCATCCTGAATATTATTATGTGGCTTACTTTACACTAAGATGTGATGCCTATGAGCTTGAAACGATGGTCAAGGATGCCGATAGTATCTATGCAAGAATGAAGGAAATTCAAGCCAAGATGAATTCTAGAGATAATCCAGCTTCTAAAAAGGAAAAAGATATTTTCAATACGATTGAAGTATGTTATGAAATGGTATCTAGGGGATATAAGATGACAAACATTGATTTATATAAGTCTTATGCAACACAGTTTAGAGTTAACCCTGACAATGATCACGAAATAATTCCACCATTTACGGTTATTGATGGCCTAGGTGGCAACGTTGCGGAAAGTGTTGTTGAAGCTAGAGAAAAGGGTGCTTTCTTATCTAAAGAAGATTTAAGTGATAGAACCCAACTTTCCAATACTTTAATTAAAAAACTTAGCGATTTACATGTCTTAGATGGACTAGATGAATCAAATCAAGTTTCATTATTCTAAATAAAAGGACGGCTTGAAACCTATACTTCAGCCGCCTTTTAAGTTTTTACAACTTGATACAGAACGTGTAATTCATTATATTTTTACTTTAAACTTTAATTGATAACTCATAACAAATTAACAAACTTTAACATTATCTTTAAACTTTTACAAAATCTAGGATTAGCTTTCTTGTAAAAATCAAGTTGAAGGGAAAATATTATATGTTAATTTCGATTATTTCTTTATTATTAACGCAATCTAAAGCTAATTGTGCTCTAGCTAATTCATCAGATACTTTGTTATAGTCTTCTTCAATAATCTTTAAATCATAATTAATATATTCATAATCGATGATATTGCTACTTCTACCATACTCAAGTTGAACACGTTTTTTAGGAGCCTTTAAACGCATCTCCTGAAGTTTATTTTTCTTACTTGTAAGTTCAGGCATATATACCAAAAGCTCATCGATAGTCATATTAAATTCTTCTACAATAGTTGTAGTATTAAATACATTGATCGCATGTTTTACAATTCTTATTTGTTTTTCAAGCTTTTCTAATTGTTCCCTATAAGAAACATAGTCATATTCTGGTCTAACCGATTCAACATCTTCGCCTATTGCCGCCTTAAATGTTTTTAAATCAGCTTCCTTTAAAACAAGAGTGCCATAATCTTCGTTAAGCTTCTTCAAAAGCTTATTTGCTTTAGATGATGTATATTGCATATTATTCCTCCATATACGACCATTATATAAGAATTATTTTATTTTAAGTCGTAATAAAGTGCTAATGATGGTCGCATTTTTGACAATGAGCTAAAGTGCTATTACTATCTTCTTTATAAAAGATGCCTGACCATTTACAAATATTTTGTAGAATTGGCACTATTGACAAGCCTTTTTGAGTTAAAGAATATTCAACTCTAGGAGGAATTTCGTCATATGATTTTCTTTCAATAATCTGATTATTTATTAATTCTTTCAAAGTGCTAGCCAATACTGCGTCTGTAATATTAGCCATCTCTTTTCTCAGTTCGCTATATCTTAAAGTCTTTTTAGACGCTAGAACACAAATAATCCTTGAATCCCATTTACCACCAAATATTTGCAAGCCATACTCTAAAGGACATCTAATGTCGTCTTCTAATTTCTTTTTATACATAATCAAATTATATAAAACAAAAAATAATAATAGTTACTATTAAATTTATTAGCAACTTATAAATTTGTTTATATCTTCTTATCTTTTAGCTTCTTAAATATACTTAAGCCAAACAACAAAGGAGGAAATTAAAATGAGTTGTTCTTGTGATGAAGTTAAGGCGTATCTAGAAATCACTATGAAGATTTCCAAAGCTAATCGTCTTGCTGCTGCTAAAGTATATAGCGATTATCGTGGACCATTCTTAGAGACTATTAAAGGTGCTTTAACTAAGGATTTACAATAAATCAGGCGGAAAGCCCACGACTTTAGTCGCTAGGATGAACGCCTTTTATTTTTTGAATATTTTCGTTAGATATTATGATAATCATCTATCATACGTAGTATAATATTAGTGAGGGAGCGCCAGTTCGGTGCATATAACATAGTTAGGTGAAACTCCTAACCTGGTAA
>CAVEWG010000140.1:0-4556 GCA_963619285.1 Oscillospiraceae bacterium
TGGTCTTAACCATCTCGCCTCTTGTTAAATCAGGAAGATTTGTCTTAACGCCTTTCTTACCACTAGATTTAACTAAAGACGCTTTATATTCAAGATAATCATCATCAAATGTTCCGATAAAGAAAGAAGCGGCACCAATCACTACAAGCGCAATAACACCAGCAATTGTAGTAGCTATAGCTAAAGACTTACTAGAAATAATATTAGCTAACACGGGTGACCAAATAATAGCAGCGCCTCCATATACACCAGCAATAACACCAGATACCACACCTCTTTTATCTGGATAAATAGTATTAATATAGCCCATCATTGTTGGATAAATAAGGCCAGAACCAATACCCGTGCCTAGGCCAAATGATAAATAGAAAATTGGCATACTAGTAGTTCTACCAGAAATGATATAGCCAAGCCCAAATAAAATAGTACCAATTAGAATTGTCTTTTTAGGCCCTAACTTCTTAGTAAATGAGCCAAATATTGAAGGAGACATCGTACTTGCGACAACCGTTACTGTATAGCACAATACAACAGTTGACTTAACACTATCTCCACCTAGATTTTGTACAAATGGGCTTTGTAGCACCGACCAAGTATAAGCTAGGCCTACTACAAAAGCCGCAATCAAACAAACGATAAAATATGAAGTTCTCTTTTTATCTAAAGAACTATAATCCTTATTCATTTTCATCCTCCTTATCCCACTCTTCCATGACCTTAGTCATTTGGATAATACGCTTGCTACGTTTTTCAACATACTTATCAAGGTCACCCCACTTTAGAGCACCTTCATGAGCCTTACAACCAGTTTTGCCTTCTTTTAATAGTTTTTCACCATAAGGAATAGTCTCTGTATCATTACATAACGACTTTAAGACACCACCCTTGGCAACAGTCATTGGAATCTCAAGACCAACAAAATCCCATAGAGCTAATGGACCCTCAAAACCCCAACGTAAGCCATCTGTGTAACGCATTGCGTTTTCAGCATCTTCACCACTTATCCAACCTTGATCAATCATGTAATACATTTCTCTGATGATTGTTGTTGCAAGTCTATTTACCACAAAGCCCGGAATAAACTTTGTAAGAACAGCTGGTTTTTTGCCAACTAATTCAAGTAACGATCTGGTGATATTAACTGTTTCTTGACTAGTTTTTTCGCCCATTACTACTTCAATTAATTTCATTAGATGTGGTGGATTAAACCAGTGCGCAATAATTAGTCTCTCAGGGTTATCTACACAATCCTTACATACATCAAAAATATCCATACCAGAAGTATTGCTGGCAAAGATAACATCCTTACGACAAATATTATTTAAATTCGCATATAAATCATGCTTTGCGTTTGGATTTTCCGCAATTGTCTCAAACACAAAATCTACTTCACTGCCAATATCAGCTAGCTTATCAGTTGTTAAACAATATAAGTTCTTGTTTAATTCTTCTCGATAGCTTTCATCTGCCATGCCATCTTTAATTAGATTATCAATAGCCTTATTCATCTTTTCCTTAGCTACAACAAGAGTTTCTTTGTGCCTGCAAGATAAATAAGTTTTATGACCACTTGAGGCAAAAACTTGTGCAATACTATTGCCCATTGTTCCTGCACCAACAACCAGAATTGTAAAATCTTTTAGTTCTTTCATATACTAACCTCCATGAGAATGTTATCACGTTCACAAATTCTTTATGATATATTTTATTAAATGGTGTTAGAATATATCTAATATGAATACCCAACAATTAAAATGCTTTATAGCCGTCGCCGATAACTTAAGTTTCACTAAAGCTAGTGAAATGCTATTTTTAGCCGTTCCTACCGTAACCCATCATATCAAAAGCTTAGAATATGAGCTTGATACTACTTTGTTTATTAGAAACAAACATCAAGTATCACTTACTAGTGATGGCAGAAATTTTTATAATCAAGCTTTAAATATACTTAAGATTGAAGATGATTTTAAAAACAATTTAAGCAATAAAGAAAAAACAATTAAAATCATTTGCACATCATATAGCGAACTAGATCTATTGGTTAACGTCTTTAAAGAATTTAAAGAGTATAAGCCTAATATAACTGTTAAAGACTATAGCCAAGCTCTATATATGTTAAAACATCTTGATGGTGATTTAATGTTAGGATCTGACAATATGATTATCGAAGAAAAGGAACTAGAACTAAAAGCCTATAAGAAAGTAACTTCTTATTTAATTCTTAGGAAAGATAACCCACTAAATCAAAAAAAGAAAATATATTTTGAAGACTTAGAAGACAAACAAATAATTAGATTAAGCAACATTCTTATCCCCTTTTATTCAAGAAACAAAATAAAAGATTTATTAAATATACATGCTGGAAGAACTAATGATTTTACTTGTGATGACGAATTAGTAGCACTTTCAATGATTGAAATGAATATGGGAGTCGCAATAATTCCTGAATATCGTATACCAAAATTTTTAGATCCATCTTTAACCATACGTTCTATAGAAGAAAACGACCCCTTTAAATATGGGCTTATTATAAAGAAAGATAATGATTCGGTTATTATTGATAAATTTATTAAAAGCTTTAATAAAACATTTAAAAACTATACTTTTAACAATGATATTTTGAAAATAAAATAAACAAGTAAAATTATTTCAACAATAAAAAAAGTAAGGCAAATTATAAATATCTTCTTTTGTTTATTTAAATAAGAAATAAGCGCAATCGTAATTAGTGCAATTAATTCTACAATAAATAAAACTACGATAAAAATGTTATTCAATAAAAATTGTGTAAGCATATTTAGATTATAATAGTACATATGTACAAAATTAAAGGAGAAGTTATACATGGACGTGGTAATGGCAAAAAAGTAGGAATGCCTACTGCCAACCTAGATATCAAAGATATTCAAACAGAAATAGAATATGGCGTTTACGCGTGCTATGTATATGTTAAAGATAAAAAATACCTTGGAGTATGTAACGTAGGAAAAAGGCCTACTGTTGATAGTCAAAAAACAATTGAAGTTAATATAATTGACTTTGATGAAGACATATATGGTGAAATTATTACAATTGAACTAATTCAAAAATTAAGAGACATTGAAAAATTTAATTCTTTACAAGAAGTAAAGAAACAAGTAGATAAAGACATTATTAAAACAAGGGAGTTATTATCATGAATGAAGAAAAACTATTAAAAGCGATCGAAACTAATGCACGTTATGATTTAAAAGATTTAGCTAGAGAACTAGACGCAGATGAAAACGAAGTCAATAAAACCATTAAAGAATTAGAAGACAAAAAAGTAATATGCGGCTATCACACAATCATCAATTACGATAAGACAAATGGCGAAGAAGTAACAGCCGTCATTGAAGTAGGATGCACTCCTAGAAGAGAATCAGGATATGATGATATCGCTAAAGAAATCTATTCATATGATGAAGTATCAACCATGTATCTAATGTCTGGCAAATCAGAATTCATCGTTATCATAAATGGTAAAACAATGAAAGAAGTCGCAAGCTTTGTAGCTCATCATTTAGCACCAATTGATGGTGTAACAAGAACCGAAACATACTTTATTTTAGCTAAATATAAAGTTGAAGGAGTCGTGATAAATGGTGACAGTAAGAAAGATGATCGCTTGATGGTGAAACTATGATAAATGATTATTTAAATAATAGAATCAAAGATATACCATCAAGCGCTATTGGCGAGCTACAAGAAATATGTGCCGCTTCAAAAGATATTATTCCCTTATCTATTGGTGAACCTGATTTTGATACACCATGGCACATCAGAGAAGAAGCAATCTATGCCCTAAAAAACAACAGAACACATTATACTGTTTCAAACGGTCTAAGCCAATTAAGGCAAGAAATAGGAAACTATCTAAACAGACGATTTGAACTAGAATATAGTGAAAGCGAAATAATGGTTACTGTTGGCGCAAGTGAAGGTGTTGATATAGCACTTAGATGTTTGCTTAATCCAGGCGATGAAGTAATTATTTTAAAACCTGCATATGTAGCGTATGAACCACTTATTACATTAAGTGGTGGCGTATGTAAATCCATTGAACTAAAAGAAGAAAACGACTTTAAATTAACACCTGAAGACTTAAAAAAGACAATTACTCCTAAGACAAAAGTATTATTAATGAACTTTCCTAGTAACCCAACAGGTGGTGTTATGTCTAAACAAGATTTAGACAAGATTGTTCCTATCATCAAAGAAAACAATATCTTTGTCCTATCCGATGAAATATATGCTGAATTAACTTATGATTCAAAGCACACTTCAATTGCTTCATATCCCGAAATAAAAGATCAAGTATTATTGATATCTGGATTCTCTAAAGCCTTTGCGATGACCGGCTGGCGTCTTGGATATGCATGCGGCAATAAAGAAATAATTGATGTCTTTAAAAGTATTAGAGATTATTCAATTATGGGACCCGCAACATTTGTTCAATATGGTGGTATTGAAGCTATGAGAGGTGGGGATAACGATATTGAAAAAATGAAACTTGAGTTTGAAAGAAGAAGAAACTA
>CAVEWG010000141.1:0-4539 GCA_963619285.1 Oscillospiraceae bacterium
GATTCAATGGTTGGTGAACAATACTTGGAAAATGATTTCAATCTAGCTTCCAGTGCGATGATTACTGTAGAAAATATGCCTACTTCTAATTTGCTAGATTTAAAAGAGAGAATCAGTAATGTTGAAGGGGTTAACGAAGTATTCTGGTTATCAGATGTCTTAGATGTGACTATTTCAAAGGATATGCTACCTGATGATATTTATGATTTTATGTTTAATTCAGATCTAGATGCCACGATGATGATAGTAAGATTTAATGATACTGCTGCATCTCAAGGTACAATGAACGCTATTGCTAAGATAAAAAAGATTTGTGCTAATGAAGCTTATATCGGTGGTATGTCAATTATCTTACAAGATACAAAGGCGCTAGTTGATCAAGAGTTACCTATTTATATCGTAATTGCGGTTGCGGCTTGTATCGTAGTATTGTGGTTGGGCTTAAAGTCAAATATCTTACCGTTCTTATTTATGATTGGTTTGATTTTCCCAATTTTATATAACTTTGGATCTAATATTATCTTTGGCCAAATATCTTATATTACTGAAGCTTTAGCTACGGTATTACAACTAGGTGTAACGATGGACTATTCAATCTTCTTGGTTAATAGATGGAGAGAAGAAAGAAAGCTAGTTGACAATGATTTTGATGCGATGGAAAACGCTATTGTCAATACTGGTGTTTCAATTAGTGCATCAAGTTTAACTACGGTTGCAGGTTTCTTGGCTTTATGTTTCATGAGACTTACGCTTGGCAAAGATATAGGACTTGTTATGGCGAAGGGTGTAGTGCTTGGTGTTCTTTCTACTATTACTATTCTTCCTGCTTTAATTCTTACTTTTAAGGATAAGATTTGGAAGTGGGAACATAAGCCTCTTATTCCAAAGCTAGAGAAGACTTCTTATTTTGTTACTAAGCATTATAAGAAAGTAATGGTTATCTTCTTTGTAGTATTTGCGGTATTTGCGCTAGCTTATCCAAAGGTTGAACAATACTATACTTTAACTGATTCTTTACCTAATGATATGACTGGTAAGGTTGGTAATGAAAAGTTAAAGGAAGACTTCAATATGAATTCAAGTTACTTTGTGATTATTAAAGATAACTTAAAGGATGAAGAAGTTAAAAAGATGGTAAAGGAAGTAGAACAACTTGATAATATTACTTCGGTATTAGCTATTGAGAAATTTATTGGTGGTGCAATTCCTTCAAGTATCTTGCCAGATGTTTTAACTGATACGTTTGTGGCAAATGGCCATGAAATGGTTCTTATCAATTCTAAGTTAAATGCTGGTACGGATGAAATAAATGAACAAATTGAAGAGTTGAATACAATTGTTAAGAAATATGATTCAACTGCTGTTGTAACAGGTGAAGCTCCTATGACTAAGGACTTAATTGAAATTGCTGATGTGGATTTCAATAATGTTAACTGGATTTCAATTGGCTTTGTCTTCTTGATTATTGCGATTAGCTTTAAGTCAATTTCACTTCCAATATTACTTGTTGCAGCAATTGAAGCAGCCATTATTATGAATATGGCTACAGCTTATTTTACTGGCACAACACTTCCATTTATCGCAAGTATTGTCATCGGTACAATTCAACTTGGTGCCACAGTTGACTATGCGATTTTGATGACAACAAGGTTTAAAGAAGAGTTGGCTAATGGACATGGAGCAATAGAATCAGCACAAATTTCAGTATATAACTGTTCACAATCAATATTAACTTCTGGTCTAACTTTCTTTGGAGCAACAGTTGGTGTATCTCTAATTTCAAAGATGGAACTTCTTCAAAGTATTTGTTTACTAATCGCAAGAGGTGCTTTATATTCAATGGTTGTAATTATATTTGTACTTCCATGTTTCTTGATTGTGTTTAATGGAATAATTAGCCATACCACTAAGGGTTGGCCTAAGGTTAAAAAGGAGAATGCTTAATATGAAAAAGGTTTCTAAAGTATTAACTGCAACAATTTCTTGTTTAATGGCTACTACACTTATCATGCCTGTTAATGCAGAAGGTGAAGTAGAAAAGAAAGAAAGTGTTTATACAGTTTTAAATAGTGATGGTAGTGTTAATACAATTACTGTTTCTGATACATTACATTCTGATTCTGGTTTCAGTAATTATGAGGATAAATCAGATCTTCAAAATGTTGAAAATTTAAAGAGTTCTGACGCCGTTAATTCTAGTAATGGTAATCTAATTTGGAACACAAGTGACAGCGATATTTATTATCAAGGTACTTCAAATAAAGAATTGCCTTTAACTGTAAAGATTACTTATACATTAGATGGCAATGAAATTACAAGTGATGAACTTGTTGGTAAGTCAGGACATCTAGCAATTAAGATTAATGTTACTAATAGTTCTAAACAAACTTATACTACAAATAATAAGACATACAATCTAGTTACACCATTTGTAACCGGTGTTGTATGTATGATGGATGATGATACATTTAGCAATGTAAAAGTTAATTCAGGTACAGTTACAAGTGATTCAAGCCATAGCTTAATTGCAAGTGTTATGGTGCCAGGATTAAAGTCTGGTTTAAAACAAGTATTAGATACTGATTTAATGCATAAATTAGAAGATTATCTAATTGATGAAATTACAATTGAGGCTGATGTTACTAATTATGAATCACCTACATTAATGATGGCAGCAGCAACTTCTACCGATGCACTAAAAGAAGAATTTGATGATATCGATGATTTCTCTTCTATCTTTGATAAGTTAGATGATCTAAAAGAAGCAACAAATGAACTTATTGATGGTACTTCATCTTTATATGATGGCGCAGTTAAGTTAAATGATGGTGTGGCTACATTAAAGGATGGAGCTAATACATTAAGTAGTGGTGCAATTGAACTTTACAATGGAGTCGATACATTAGCTGGCAGTGCATCAGAACTAGCTTCTGGTTTAGCTGAACTAAGTGGAAATAGCGAAGCATTAAATAGCGGTATGTCAACGGCTTTTGAAGGATTATGCACATTAGCAACTGCTACAATAAACACACAACTAAGCGCTAACGGAATGGAGGAAATAACTTTAACTCCTTCTACTTATTCAAATGTTTTATCTGACTTATTAACTAAATTAGGTGCTGATGAAGTTTATAAAACTGCATACGCTACAGCCAAAGCAACGGTAACTAATAGTGTAGAAGCAAAAGCTGATGAATTATACAGCGGATATATTGAATCTATTGCTGATTCTGTTTATCAAAAATATTTAGAAACTAATGCCGATTCTATATACAAAAAATACGTTAATGATAATGCTAATACATTTTACAATGCATATGCAACTCAAGCGGTATATAAGCAAGCTATTGAATCAGGAAAAACAGAAGATGATGCAAAAGCTTATTTGGAAACTGAAGAAGGAAAAACAGCTATTAAAACAGCGGTAGAAAGTTTATCAGATGACCAAAAGAAACAAATTCTAGATGCTGCCCCTGCATCTTTAACTGAAGAACAAAAGAAACAAATTTTGGCAGGAGCCTTATTAAACTTAACTGATGAACAAAAGGCTCAAATAAAAGCAGGTGCCCTTGCGTCTTTAACTGATGATCAAAAAACTCAAATCAGGGAAGCTTACATTGAAAAGATGATGGTGTCTGATGAAGTTACTTCGCGAATTTCTGCTGCAGTAAAAAAGGCAAGTGCAGCAGCTGGATCGATAGCTGAGCTAAAAGGAAAACTTGATAGTTTTGCTTATTTATGTACTAGCGTAGGAAAATATACAGGTACAGTTGATTATGTAGCTACTAAAACAAAAGACTTGCCTACTGGTGTAGCAAAATTACTTGATGGTTCTAAACAATTAAAAGATGGCGCTTCATCTTTAAATAGTGGTGTTGCTACATTAAAAGATGGCTCTCAACAATTAGCTGATGGTGCTAAGACTTTAAAAGAAGGTATGCAAAAGTATAATGATGAGGCTATTTCTAAGTTAACAGAAAGCTCTCGTATTACTTCTTTAGAAGAGGCTAGCAATCTATTAACTGCTATGAGCGAATGCGAAGATAACTATAATAACTATTCTGGTATTAGTGAAGGTACTGATGGTTCTATTAAGTTTGTGTTCAAGGTTAATGGTTCTAAGAAGGCAAAGAGTGCTGATTCTAGTAGTGAGACTACTAAGGAAAAGGTAAGTTTCTGGCAAAGAATTTTAAATCTATTTAAGTTTTAATTCTTATTAATTGATTTATATAAATAAGAAATCTCAAGAGTGAAAAAACTTTTGAGATTTTTTGTATCCTTTAAGTACACTTTAGGTTCACCTTTTACTATATAGGTGTAAGGAGGAAAGATACATGAAAAAATTATTAAGTATTCTTTCAATTATATTTTTAACTTTAAGCCTAGTTGCTTGTAACAAGACAAGTAATGAAGATGGTGCTTATACTGGCAAGATAACTTCTATAGATGATAAGTCGATTACTTTAGCTCTAGGAGAATTATCTGAAGATGAAATGCAAGGTGGTGGTACACCTCCAGATATGAATAACAATGATGGTT
>CAVEWG010000142.1:0-4488 GCA_963619285.1 Oscillospiraceae bacterium
GAAATTCAACAAGGCCTTGTAGAAATTAAGGCAATCGCTAGAGAAGCAGGTGAGAGAACTAAGATGGCTGTTTATTCTCGTAATGAAGATGTAGACGCTATCGGCGCTTGTATTGGCCCTAGAGGTACAAGAGTTCAAGCAGTAATTGGTGAAGTGAAGGGTGAAAAAGTTGACGTCTTTGAATGGAATGATGACATTGGTGAACTTGTTAAAAACGCTTTAGCTCCAGCCGAAATCAAGGCTTGTTTCTATTCGAATGAAAAGATCGATCCAAGTTTAACTCCTGAAGAAATGGAAAAACTTGAAAAGCGTAATCAAAAACCATTATGTGTAGTAGTTGATGATGATAAATTATCTATCGCTATTGGTAAAAAGGGTAAGAATGTTAAGCTTGCTTATAAGCTAACTAATCGTAAGATTGATATTAAGACCGAAAGCGATGTAAGAGCGGTTGGTGTTGATATCGAAGCCGAAGAAGCAATCTTTAGAGAAGAACAATTAAGATTAAAGAAAGAAAAGGAACAAAAAGAATTCCTAGCTCATCAAGAAGAAGTTGCTAAGCGTAAAGCTGAAAGTGATACAAGTAGTGTTGAACTAGAAGATGATGATGCATTTGAAGAATTTGAAGAAACTCCAGTAGAAGTAACTATTGAAGACGTTCCTAATCAAGAATCTTTAGAAGAAAAAGAAAAACAAGAACCAATTGAAGAAGCTTCTAAGGAAGAATTAACTGAAGAAGGTTTAAACCCCAATACAGAAGAAGAAATAGTAGAAGAAAAGAAACCTAAGGCTACTAAGAAATTAGTTCCTCATACTGATTATGTTTCTAAGTTTGAAGATTTCGCTGATGCTTCTAAGAAAGAAGAAAAAGTCACTAAGAAACGTAAGAAAAAAGATGATGAAGATAGAAGACTTAGAGGCGAGGATTTAGAAAAGAAGGAATACGATGATGATGTAAAGCCTACTTATTCTGAAGAAGAACTTGAAGAAATTAGACAACAAGAAGAAGAACTTGAAGAAGATTCATGGATTAATGATGATGACATTGATTTTGATGAATATGATGAATATTACGACGAGGAAAAATAATGAAAAAAATTCCAATGCGTAAATGTCTTGCTAGTGGTGAGTCTTTGCCTAAAAAGGAGTTGCTAAGAATTGTTAGAACACCAGAAGGTGATGTTAAGGTTGATACAACTGGCAAGTTAAATGGAAAGGGAGCTTATTTAAAGAAATCTTTAGATGCTCTTGAAATCGCAAAAAAGAAGAATCTACTTTCTAAGGCATTAGAGGTAAAAGTAGATGATGAAGTATATAAGGAAATTGAAAAGGTGATTAATGGATAGAAATCTTTCTTTGTTAGGCTTAGCATATAGAGCCAGTAAACTTAAATTTGGCGAAAGTGTTTTGGAGAATATAAAACAAGTCAAATATATGTTTATTGCTTCAGATGCAAGTGAGAAGACAAAAGAGAGATATTTGAAGAAATGTAGTTACTATAACATTCCTTATTCTATGAATTATAGTTGTGCTCAATTATCTAGTAGTCTTTCTAAGAAAACCATAAAGATAATTGGGGTGACTGATAATGGTTTTAAAAAGCTATTTTTAGAAAGTAAATAAAGGAGGGTATATATGGCTAAACAAACATATAAAAAACGTATTAATAACAACAAGAAGCCTAACAATAAAGCTAATTGGACCGAAAATAAAAAGGACAATAGTGAAAAGGTAGAAAGCATTACTTATAGTGATGGCATTACAGTTTCCGAGTTAGCTAGTAAAGTTAATAAGAATTCAAGTGACATCATTAAGTTATTGTTTATGCTTGGTAAAATGATGACTATTAATTCTCCTTTAGATGATGAGAATGTTGAGCTTGTATGTATGGAATATGGCATAGAAGCTAAAAAAGAAGAACCTAAAGATGATGAATCTTTAGTGGATGATGAAGTCGATGATCCAAAAGATTTAGTTGAAAGAGCACCTATTGTTACTATCATGGGACATGTTGACCATGGTAAGACAACTTTGCTTGATACAATTAGAAAATCAAACGTAACAGCTGGTGAATTTGGTGGTATCACTCAACATATTGGTGCTTATCAAGTTGATGTTAATGGCAAGAAAGTTACTTTCTTAGATACACCAGGACATGAAGCATTTACCGCCATGCGTGCAAGAGGCGCTAGTGTTACCGATGTTTCAATCATTGTTGTTGCGGCAGATGATGGTGTTATGCCTCAAACCAAGGAAGCAATTGACCACTCTAAGGCAGCTAATGTTCCTATAATTATTGCTGTAAATAAGATGGATAAGCCAGGTGCTAATCCTGATAAAGTTAAAAATGCCTTAGCCGAACTTGGCTTAATGCCTGAAGAATGGGGCGGCGATACAATTTTCGTAAATTGTTCCGCTAAGACTGGTGATGGTGTTAAAGACATTCTAGAAACAATTTTGGTTGTCGCTGAAGTAAGAGACTTGAAAGCTAATCCTAAGAAGTTAGCCACAGGTACCGTAATTGAAGCTAAGCTTGATAAGGGAAGAGGACCTGTTTGTACATTGCTTGTACAAAACGGTACTTTAAAACAAGGTGATTCAATTGTTGTTGGCTCTACTTATGGAAAAGTAAGAAGAATGGCAAACGATAAAGGTGAAGAAATCAAAGCTGCATCTCCTAGTACGCCAGTTGAGGTAATTGGTTTAAGTGAAGTTCCAGTTGCTGGCGATAACTTCAAAGTATTCGCAAACGATAAAGATGCAAGGGCTGTCGCTCAAGCTAGAAATATCAAAAAGATTGAAAAAGAAAGAAAAGCTACTAGCGCTATGTCACTTGATGATTTAAGTGCTCAAATTGAAGCTGGTGAAATCAAAGAGGTACCAGTTATCGTTAAGTCAGATGTTCAAGGTACTGCTGAAGCTGTTGCTTCTTCATTAAGTAAGATTGATGTAGATGGTGTAAGAGTTAATGTTATCAGAAGTGCTGCAGGTTCAATATCAGAATCTGATGTAATTCTAGCTAGCGTATCACATGCTGTTATCTATGGTTTCAACGTTAGGCCTGATGCTAATGTAAGAAAGAAAGCTCAAGAAGAAAATGTTGAAATAAGACTTCATAATATTATCTACAAAGCGGTAGAAGAAATGGAAGCTGCTATGAAGGGTATGCTTGCTCCAGTATATGAAGAAGTTGTAATTGGACAAGCTGAAGTAAGAAAGACTTATAAGGTTTCTAAGGTTGGTACAATTGCTGGTGCTATGGTTACTGAAGGCAAGATTGTTAGAGATTGCAAGTGCCGCCTAATTAGAGATGGCATTGTAATCTATACTGGTAAGCTTGGCTCTTTAAAGCGTTTTGAAAATGATGCTAAAGAAGTATTATCGGGCTATGAATGTGGTATGACAATCGAAAATTACAACGACATTAAAGAAGGCGATATCATTGAAGCTTACGAAGATCAAGAGGTTAAAGTTGACTAATGAGTAGAGTTGATAAATTGGATTCAATTCTTCAAAAGGAAATTTCTAGCATTATTCAATTTGATTTGAATAATCCAGAAATTGGCTTTGTGACTGTATCAGAAGTAAGAGTTTCTCCTGATTTAAGTAAGGCTAGAGTTTATGTTTCTTTCTTTGGTAAGAATTACGAAGTAGCTGCTTTAAAAAAGTCTAAGGGCTATATTAAAACAGAACTTGCGAAAAGATTAAAGATGCGTAAGATTCCTGATATTGAATTTGTAGTTGATGATACACTTGAAAAAGTTGACCGTATCAACGAAATAGTACATAACAAGTAAGGAAGGCTCGAAAGAGCTTTTCTTTTTAGCTATAATTAAACAAAGGTAGGAAATATATATGGAATATTCACAAATTAAAGTTAGTAGTAAAGATGATCCAAAACGTTTTAATCGTTTAATTGCAGTGTTGGGGGATCCTAACTTGCTTGAACTTGGTGCAATCATTGGTAAAAGCGTAAATGCATGGTTTGAACATGTTTATCTATTTAGAAAGCCTAAAGAGAATAAATGTTATGTCATTGATAGTTGGGTAGATGATTTTGGATACGATAGTGAGGATTATTCGATGGCTAAAACTTATTTATCAGATATAGGGGATACCTTTATCTATGAATATGATACTGGCGAAGGTTATGAATTTGATTGCAAAGTGTTTAAGAGGAAACTGAATTATGTAGAAGATGACTATAACAAAGAAGATTATCCAATTGCTTTTGTTGTTAAAGGAAATGGCCAAGGTATTTTTGAAAACGCTCATGGAACTCTTTGGAGATATTTAGAAGGCTATATAGATCCTAAATCGCAAGGTGATGAAGAGGAATATGATTTTCTTCCTATGAATATGGACTTTGAAAAGTTTGGCGATTTTGATAATCCATTAAATCTTGAAAAATATATTTATTTTAAAGATGAAATTGATTCAATTGTTGCTAATTATAAATAAGAAAAGGAACTTTATTGTTCCTTTTCT
>CAVEWG010000143.1:0-4447 GCA_963619285.1 Oscillospiraceae bacterium
CAGAGAATGGAACGTCTTATTTAAATTTGTTAGAGAAGTAAATATGCAAGCACCCTAGGGTGCTTGTTTATATATTAAAAAAAATTGTAAACATAAGTTATAAGGTTGTTATAATTATACATGGGTAGGTATGGGTATGAAAGTGAAGAAGAATATATTAACTATTTTATTGTGCTTTTTAATGTGTTTAAGTAGCACATTTACTATTGTTGCTGATGATACAAGCAACAATCAAAACAGCGTGGATACAACACCAGAAACAAGTGAAGCAACTGATGATACTGGCTTACAAAGTGAAGATAAAGATAGTGATGAAACAATAATAACATACAATGAAGATTCCGATAATGGTGCTGATAGCAATAGCAACGTTAATAGCTTAGAACCCGTGGCTGATAGCGCCAGTATTGATGAAGAGTCCGATAATGAAGACGTAATCGCAAGGGGGGTCCTAGCTTAAGCGAAAATAGTGAAACACAAACCGTTACTTTTACTGTTACCGTAGTTAATCAATATGAGAATCAATTAAATAATGTTGAAGTTAAATTGTATCAAGGAGATACTGATATAAACGGTTCTAAAACAGATAATAAAACTGAATTTACTAATTTAACTTTACATACTGCATATAAATTAAAAGAAGATACAACTGAAGTATATTCATTTTATCTATGTGATGAAGAAACTTGCACCCATACAGTTGAAGGATATAACTTATTAAAGGCAAATGATAATAAAGCAGAATATAAATATATAAAAGATTTAACTAGAAAAGATGAGGTAAGCGCTAGTCTAGGTATTTATGCGCGTAACTATAATTGGCCAAACGGTAGAACTGCAGTTAGTGGCGTTAAATATGATTTATGGAACGCAAAGACAAATAAAAAATTAGATGAATTGACTACTGATGAAAGTGGCTTTTTGTATATCAAATCCACTAGTGTTTACGCAATAAAGAATGGCGAGCCATATGTAATAAAACTAAGTGGTGGTGACAATAGTGAATATGTTACGGATTGTAGTAAGTTAGCTGATGGGGTTGGTTGTGAATTTAAATTTTATATCAGTAATACCGAAAATCAAGAACTAACAAATGACGGTTATACAAGAGTAAATGATAAGGGAACGCTTAAGGGTAATGAAGGTACTAAAGGTGAATTAACAAACCCTGGTTTAACTTTGCCAAAGATAGAGAGGTTAGATACTTATTTAGCGAAGTTTGGTGGTAGTTTAACTGTTTTATTATTGGATGAAAATGATAACATTATCGATACTAGCGGTTCAACCATTAATTTGACAGCAAATAAAAAATATACTCTTAGATATTATATTGATTCAGGTACTGGTATTGAAATTGGTCCTTATTTTGAAAGCGCATTACCAAGTAGTGATATTACGTTTATTTCTCCAGAAGTAAATACTTGGCAAAATGTATATATGGATCCAAATGATACTAACACAGATGTTTGGTCTAAGTGGAAAATATATGATAAGGGTTCATCTAAAGTCTTTGAATTTACAGGTAATGGCTCAAGTGTACAAGATGCTTATGCTACATGTGATATTAAAGTTAAATTCAATGAAACTAAAGATCCTATTAGTTGGAATGGTAAACAAATTAATGTAAATACTGATGAAAAGCTTGAGGTTAAAAAGACAGCTTCACTTGATGCGACTAATGGCAACAACAAGATTAATTGGGATGTGACTTTTGTTCATTCTAGCAATGATGTAAATACAACTACTGTTAGTGGAGTTGTTCTAGAAGATAAGGTTGTGGATGGTTTGTCTGGCATTCATTATTATGGCGATGAAGATAAAACAATTACGGTTACAGCGGTGGATTTAAACAATAGTGCAGATACATTTTCATGGACGATTACATCAACTGATAAAAACGCGAGTTTTACTGAAAAAGGTTGGAAATACACTATGCCAGAAAGCGTGACTGTTGATGGCAAAAGTCACAAATTATTGTCAAAATATCAATATACTTTCAAATATCATACAACTAGAAAAAATACAGCTTCTGCTTCAGAATCGTATTTTTGGTACGAAAATACAATTGATGCAACAAAGACAACTACAGTCGGAAATACAATAACTTCTCATGATTGGTCATGGGTAAGAGTTAAGGGCAGTAGTCCTTGCACTTCTTCTCCTTGTACTTTTAGTAATTTACAAAAGTCATTTACCAGAGGCACTGATGGAATTTCTATTAATTGGCAAGTAGATATTGATTTACCTGCTACAACAAATGCTAATTCAAATTATTATGGTTTTGTTTTTACGGATAAAATGTCTGTTGACTATAAAAATGTAAGTGAAACATTATTTGAAGATGGTTTAAAAATGAAAATTTCTTTAGATAATAAAGCAACTTATACTGAAGTTAAAAACGCAGATGATATCACGGGAGAGTTAACTGATTTTGTTTATAAGCTAGAAAAAGAGGGAAATAATCGTACATTTACTTTATATAGAAAGTGTAGTGATACATCACATTCTTCAAAACAAATTACAGTAAATAATCAAAAATATTGTAAGGATTTAAAGTTAGATTCTACTGCTCATATAATATTCACCTATACAACTTCAAAAGATAAAGTAATTAATATTACAAAGGAATATGGAACTGAAGCAGGATCTTATCTAATTAATTATTTATACTACTATGGATTAAGAAAAGATGATGATTCAAAGGTAGAAATAGATGAGTATGCTAAGCAGGTTCCTTTAACAATGCTAAGTAAGAATACTTTACAAGCACCTACCAATGAAAATGGTTATGTTGCGAAATATAGTATCACTGCTAATGGAGAATATTTAGATATTAATAATAATGGTAACAACGGAACTATATCTGGTATAGAATTAACGGATACAATGAGCTCTACCCTAGATTTGATAGAGAATGCAGGAACTGATTACGATTTGAAAGTGGTTGCTTATGAACCAACTTTAACAAGTGATGGATATTTGACTTATGATACCGATGGAAAAGTTGCCACAACAGAAAGTGCTCTAACAAAAGGAACTGGTTACGATTATACTTATGACAGTACAGGCAGTGATCGTAAATTGGTTATTAAAATTAAAAATCCTGTTAGTGGCAGTAAAAATTGGAGAACAAAATATGTCGTTAGTTACTATGCTGTATTAAATACTGATGCTGTAGGAACTAAGTATTCAAATAAAGTAGAAACTACTTTCTACGGAACACCATTTAATGATGGTGGTGGTACTAAACAGATAAGCGGTAATAGCGGAGGTGCTAGTCGATATAGTAGAACTATTAAAAAAGTAGATTCAGTTACTAAAACACCATTAAGTGGCGCCGTATTTACTTTATCTAAATTAGATACAAGCAATAATACATTTAAGAAAATTACTACAAAGACAACGGATTCTAAAGGATCAGTTGTATTTGTGACTTCTGTTGGCGAACTAAAATATGAAAAGAATACTTTGTATCAAATTGAGGAGACTAGCGCACCTAGTGATTACAACAAAAATAATAATGTAAAGTATTATTTCTGCTTTACAGATGACTCAAATGATTCATGTAAATTTACAGGCTATAATGATGAAGACATCGACAAAGTTAATCAAAAAACTTACGAAGTAATAAACCAGGCTAAAGTTAAGCTGACTATAGCTAAGAAAGATGCCGATGACGATTCGATAGTTTTAAGTGGTGTTAAATTTGAGCTATGGGATATAAAAGCGAATAAAAAAATAGCTGATAATTTAGTTACTGATAGTAACGGACAAATCACCATTTCAAATTATGGCGACAATAAAATAGAAGGTTTAAATGTTGATACTCAATATTGTCTAAAAGAAACTAGTGCTCCTGAAAACTATGATGCGAAAAATTATTATTTTTATATTCATAAAAATGGTGGAAATTTAAATGGTACTAGAGTCACTTTTACTGAAGGTACTAAAGATGGTGATTGTTCTTTAGAATTAACCAATAAATATCATTATGAAGTAACGCTTAAAAAGGTAGATATTGATGATAATACCGCAGTAGCTGGAAGTGTTTATACAATAACTGATGGAGTAGACAGTAAAGATGTAACTATAGATGCCAACGGTACTTTAGTAGCTACTGCTAATGGCGGTGCATATTTTAACTTCAAGCCAAACACTTTATATACAATAAAAGAAAAGACTCCAGCAAATGGCTATGAATTGGATACTACTGAATATTATTTCTGTTTTGGTAAGGGAACTACATGTACATTATCAGAAACAGGTAAAGATATAAAACAATTAAATAGTACAGCTGGTGAAATCACATTAAAAGATAAACATAAATTTAGTGTTACATTAAAGAAAACTGATAAAGATGACGGGCGTGCATTAGCGGGAAGCGTTTATTTATTAAATGGTGGAGACTTTACCAACAAAGAAGTAACTATCTCTAGTGATGGAACTT
>CAVEWG010000144.1:0-4382 GCA_963619285.1 Oscillospiraceae bacterium
TTTATTTATGGGCATTTGTACTTTTTAGTAATTAACTAGCACAAAAAAATAATAAATGCAAGCGTTTACATTTAAAAATAAATGTATATAATTTAATTATGTAAACGCTACCATAGCTTGGATGGTTGTGTTACAAGTTAAAATGAGTGCCAATGATTATGGCGCAAGAGGAGAAATAATGAAAAAGATTTTAACAGTTTTACTTAGTATTGCGATGATCTTCTCATTAGTTGCTTGCTCAAGCTCAAATGACAGTTCTGATAGTTCAGACACTGACAAAGGCTCAAGCACATCTGATGTAGAAACAGTTGCAGTATTCTGGTACACATTTGCAGATGACTATATCTCAACTGTACGTGCCGCTTTGAACAAAGAATTTGATGCCGCTGGTATTTCTTATAAGGACTACGATGGCAATGGTAACCAAACAGATCAAACTAACCAAATCACTACTGCAATCGCTGCTGGTGTTAAGGTATTAGTTGTTAACCAAGTTGAATCAAACTCTGTTGATACTACTAAGAACATCCTAGAACAAGCTAAGGCTGCTGATGCCAAGGTTATCTTCTTCAATAGATCAATTTCTGAAAACGATGATGAAGCTCAAGCTCTATTAGATGAATATGGTTCTGCATTCATCGGTACTGACTATACTCAAGCAGGTCACTTAGAAGGTAAGATGATTGGTGAATATTTAGTTGCTAACTATGATTCATTAGATTTAAATGGTGATGGTACTATTTCATATGTAATGTTAAAGGGTCAAGAAGGTAACACAGAAGCAATCGCTAGAACTCAATATTCTGTAGAAGATGCAAATTCTGCTTTAGAAGCTGCTGGCAAACCAGATTTAGCTTACTATGATAGCGCTGCTGCTACTCAATACTTAGTTGATGCTAATGGCACTTGGTCTCAAGAAGCTGCATTCAACCACTTAGAAACAGTATTATCTCAATACAACGAAGAAAATGGTAATATGCCTGAATTAATCATTGCTAATAATGACTCAATGGCTTTAGGTGCTATTCAATCATTACAAGGCCATGGTTACAACAATGGTGAAGGTACAACTACTATTCCTGTATTTGGTGTAGATGCTATTGATGCTGCTAAGAGTGCTATCGATGCTGGTACTATGACTGGTACAGTTAAACAAGATGGTGAAGGTATGGCTTTCGTTATTTGTCTAGCTACTCAAAACGTAATCGCTGGTTTAGAACCTGCTAAGGATATCCCATCTGATTATGAAACAGTTGGCACTTGGAGAGTTAACATTCCTTATTCTGCATATACTAAATAATTTAATTATTAATTAGTTGTTAAAGTAGCCACGCAAACGGGCGTGGCTACTGTTTTATTTAAAGAGGACACAAACATGGCAAATGATGTTTTATTAAGAATGGAACATATTTCAAAACAGTTCCCTGGTGTTAAGGCACTAGACGATGTACAACTTACCGTTAAAGCTGGTACAGTTCATGCTTTAATGGGCGAAAATGGTGCAGGTAAATCTACATTAATGAAGTGTCTATTCTCTGTTTATCATAAAGATAGTGGACATATTTATTTAGAGGGACAAGAAGTAGATTTTAAAGATTCAAAAGAAGCTTTGGAGCATGGTGTAGCTATGGTTCATCAAGAGCTAAATCAAGCTTTAAAGAGAAATGTAATGGATAACATGTGGCTAGGTCGTTATCCAAAAGTAGACAAGTTCCCACTTTTTACAAGTGAGAAAAAGATGTATGATGCCACAAAAAAAATATTTGATGAATTGGATGTAAAAGTAGATCCAAAAACAATTATGTCAACAATGCCTGTATCTCAAAGACAAATGGTTGAGATAGCTAAGGCAGTATCATATAACTCAAAGGTAATTGTATTTGATGAACCAACTTCTTCTTTAACTGAAGTTGAAGTTGAGCATTTGTTTAGAATCATCAATCAATTAAAGGCTAAGGGTTGCGGTATTATTTATATTTCACACAAGATGGATGAAATCTTAAGAATTTCTGATGAAGTTACAATCATGCGTGATGGTAAATATATCACTACTAAGGAGTCTAAAGATTTAACTACTAATGAAATTATTAAGTTAATGGTTGGTAGAGAATTAACTAATGTTTATCCAGTAAAGGATAATGTTATTGGTGAACCATTGCTTGAGGTTAAGAATTTAACTGCTGAGTATTCAAAGTTAAAAGATGTTTCTTTTAAGGCTAATAGGGGCGAGATTGTCGGTATTGCGGGTCTAGATGCTTCTGGTCGTACAGAACTTCTTGAAAATATATTTGGATATGCAACAAGAAAGAGTGGCGAGATTTATCTAGATGGTAAGCAAGTGCTAAATAGAAGCCCTAGAGAATCTATTAAAAATGGTTTCGCCCTTGTTACCGAGGAGCGTAGAGCTACAGGTATCTTTGGAATAAGAGATATTCAAGCTAATACTTGTATTTCTTCATTGAGTAATTATAAAAAGGGCCTTTTCTTAGATGATAAGAAAATGGAAGAAGTTACTAAGTGGGGTATTGATTCAATGAAGACAAAGACCCCTAGTCAAAAGACTCCTATTCAATCTTTGTCTGGTGGTAACCAACAAAAGGTTATTATCGCAAGATGGTTATTAACTCATCCTGATGTATTACTACTAGATGAGCCAACAAGAGGTATCGATGTTGGTGCTAAGTATGAAATATATGAATTAATTATTGAATTAGCTAAGCAAGACAAGTGCGTATTAATGGTTTCTTCAGAAATGGCTGAGTTACTTGGTGTTTGCGATAGAATCCTAGTAATGTCTGGTGGCAGACTTGCAGGAGAAGTGGATGCTAAGACTACAACGCAAGAAGAAATTATGACACTTGCTGCTAAATACGCTTAAATTAGGAGGATGATTTTATGTCAGAGAAGACAAATGAAAAGAAATTCGATAAGAAAAAGTTAACAGATTTCTTGTTTAATAATGCGATGTATATTATTATCGCACTTGTAATTGTTTATGTTGCGATTAAAAGACCTGCTTTCTTAGGTACTGCTTCAATCGTTAATATTATTTCCTTAACAGCATCTAAGCTTCCAATCGCTTTAGGTGTTGCTGGATGTATCGTGCTTGCTGGTACCGATATTTCTGCTGGTAGAGTTGTTGGTTTATCTGCTGTTGTTACTGCTTCGCTTTTAACTACAACTTCTAAGATTTGGCCAAACATGACTGAGGCTCTTCCAATTCCAGTAGTATTATTGATTGTACTTGCGATTTCTGGTTTCATTGGTTTTGTAAATGGTTTTGCGGTTTCAAAGTTTAGTTTGCACCCATATATTGTTACACTATCTACTCAATTAATTACTTATGGTATTATCTTAGTTTATATGAACTCTGGTACTAACAATGGTCAAACTTTATCAGGCATGACTGATGCTTATAAGTCTTTGATTGCTGGTCCATTGTTCTATATTGGTAAGACAGCTGTTCCTAGATATATTCTTTATTCTTTAATTTTCTTAGCTATTATGTGGGTAATTTGGAATAAGACAGTATTTGGCAAGAATATGTTTGCAGTTGGTTCTAATAAGACTGCTGCTGAAGTATCTGGTGTTGATGTTAATAAGACAATCATCAAGGTATTTGTTCTTGCAGGTATCATGTATGGCTTAGCTGGATTTATCGATGCTGCTAGAGTTGGTAGTGCTACTGCTAATACTGGTTTAAACTATGAAGCTGATGCGATTTCTGCCTGCGTAATTGGTGGTGTATCATTCGTTGGTGGTACTGGTAAGATTTCTGGTTTATTAGTTGGTGTTATCTTGCTTCAATTAATATTCGTTGCTTTAAACTTCTTGGCAGTTAACCAAAATATGTTATATATTATTAAGGGTTTAATCATTTTGATTGCTTGTGCAATTGATATGCGTAAGTATTTAACTAAGAAGTAATGGAAGATAAGTATCTAAATAAAAACGAATCTAATAATAAAGGCGAGGATATCTCGCCTTTACAACTTAGAGGATTATATTCGAAAGTAAAGATTTCAGTTAAGACACTCGACTATATTATTGGTGTACTTGTTGCCGGTTTGATTATTTGTATTGTAATTGGTCTTACTGCTAACAATGGTTTTACCGTTTCATTTAATACGATGGGCGGTAGTTACATTGAGGCTCAAAAACATGATTATGGAGATTATGTAGAGGTTGAAAAGCCAACGCGTGATGGCTACAGCTTTGATCATTGGGCTCTTGATGAAGGGTGTAGCATAAGTGCAAATCTAGATACGATGATAGTCGATACGGATTTTACTTTATATGCATGTTGGTTAAAGAACTAAAGATGGCTTGTTCCATCTTTTTATTAGTGTGTCGAGCATGATACACATCTAGTATGGAAAACC
>CAVEWG010000145.1:0-4374 GCA_963619285.1 Oscillospiraceae bacterium
CTTTCGTTAAATTAAGTCTTAGCGTAATTATACAATGTAAGCGCTTTGATTTGTTAAAAAGTTATCAACATGCTTGTCCACAATGTGAAAAACTTTGGGAATAAAATGGGAAAAACTTGGGACTTTATATTAAACATAACCGCTTAAAATAAAAATATAAGATTAAAATTTATTCAAGTCGCAACTATATTTAGTTACAGATTTGTAATATAATTTTAACAAAGGAGGATAATGAGCAAAAAAGAAAAATTAATCAAAAGATTAAAAAACAATCCAACTGACTTTACGTACGATGAAGCTAAAACATTATTAACATCATTAGAATACTATGAGTTGCACAAAGGCAAAACAAGCGGATCTAGAGTTTGTTTCTATAACAAAACACATGGAATGATACAAATGCACAAGCCTCATCCTTCAAATATTTTGAAGTTATATCAAGTCAAATTGATTAAGGAAAAACTAGAAAAAGAGAAACAAATATGAACAATACTATAACTTATAAAAACTACACAGGCAGTATCGAATTTGATGAAGAAGATAATCTATTTTATGGAAAAGTATTAGGAATTAGATCCTTAATATCGTATGAGGGAAAGGATGGCAAAAAGCTTGTTCAAGATTTCCACACTTCAATAGATGAATACTTAGATACATGCAAAAGAGAAAATATTAAGCCAGAGATTGCATTTAAAGGGAGTTTTAATGTAAGAGTATCTAGCGAATTACACAAAAAACTCTACATTTATGCAAGTCAACACAATATATCAATGAACAGATACATTGAAGATATCCTAAATAAGTCTGACGCAGCTGCACTCAATATTTAAGAATTTATGACCGGTTTACAACAAATCGGTTTTTTAATTTATACCGCTCTAAATGACATCCATTTGCCACTTTTATATCTAATGGTAAAGAAGATAATTCTAACAGTCCAATCAATATACATGGCGATACGTGTGCCCACTACGCCTAGTCCCATAACTGTCCCTAAAATATAGGCACCTAAAACCCTGGCTAGAAACATAGAAGCAACGCCTACATACATTGTATATTTAGCATCACCACTCGCTCTTAAACATGTAGGCAAAACAAAAGCAGGGACATGTAAAATACCAACAGCTAAACATTCCATTCCAAGTATTGTTTCCGCAATCGATAATGTTTCATCTTTTAAAGAATATAAAGACAGAGCATATGGCGACAATAAATATAAAATTGCATTATTAACAACAGCCATAACAAAAGCCAGTATTTGCATCTTTCTAATATAGTACTTAGCTTGATCATAATCGTTAGCGCCAACACATTGGCCAACAACTGTTACTACCGCAAGTTGCATAGCCATTTCAGTCGCATAGCACAATACACACAAAGAATTTGTAACGCCATTGGCAGCGATTTGAATTGTTCCATAGGTTGCCACAAAAGTTGATACAAGAACCTTGCCTAATTGAAATAAACCATTTTCAACGCCATTTGGAATTGCGATAGAAAGAATCTTAGAAATAATACTATTCTTAAAAGTTAAAATGTCAGTCCAATTTACATTAACAGGAAGTTCTTTATTAAAACATAAACTAAACATCAAAATAGAAGCAACAATTCTACTCACCAGTGTTGGCCAAGCAACACCAGCGGCACCCATCTTAAATAAATAAACACAAATAAAATTGCCAATTACATTTATCGCGTTCATTAAAATAGATACTTTCATAGTAGTACCTGTATGATTCATGCTTCTATATAAAGCGGCTGAACTATTATAAACACCCAAGAAAGGGAATGATAAAGCGGTAATCCAAAAATATACTTTAGCATTATCCATTACACTTGTTTCAACGCTACCATATAGCAGATTTAATATAGAACCATGAAACAATACGCAAAATACGCCAAAGAATAAAGAAATAATAAAACTAATAGTAATAAGTTGAGATGCTGATAGCTTTGTGTTTACATCATCTCTATTGCCTAAGTATTGGGTAACAATAACCGATCCGCCGCCAGCGATAGCAGTTAAAATCGCAATAATCAAATTATTAACATCATTAACAATACTAACGCCAGATATTGCAGCTTCTCCCGCCGCTGATACCATGATAGTATCCGCCATGCCAACTAGCATTACTAATAATTGTTCTACTAGTAATGGCAATATTAATTTCTTTAACTGTGCATTTGAAAACATTCTATTTGTCATAAAGATATTCTAGTCCTTTAAATCAAGAATGTTAATAATTAACTACAAGAAAGGAACCATATATATCGGCAAATAGTTAATGCCATTGCTCCATTCATAATCTTTACCATGAATTACATATTTCTCTTTTATTCTATTAGAGAACTTATCGCAAAACATATCCAAAGACTTATGTTCTCGATAATTGCTAGATTTTACTTCAATTGGATCAATTTTATTATCGTCTGCAAGTAAGAAATCTACCTCATATAAATGATTGGATGTATCACTCTTAAAAGTGTAATAAAACAAATTGTTACCTTTAGTCACCAGCATTTGAGCTACCATATTTTCATATACGTAGCCTAAATTAACATCCAACTTGTCTACAAGCAATTTATTATAAATAACATTGTCAGTATAAGCTTTGTTTTTAAAAGCAAGCGTCACAAATAAACCGGTATCAGATGTAAACAACTTATATCTGCCCAAATCTTTTTCAAGAGGCATACTTACACTTGGGTTATTAGCATGATAGGCAATATTAACAGTATAGGAACTAAGCATATCGGGAATTAGATTCCATATAGCTTGAGATCTATTATCTTTTCCAGCATTAGATAAAACATATCTAGAAGCATTTCCACTAAGACTTGAAGGAATGCCATCATATACATCCCCAGCCAAACCACTATCATCTATCTTTGTAAAATCTTCTTCATATAAATCGATTATTTCTCTTTTAGTTTCATCGACAAGTTGTAAATTATTTTCATTAAGATAAGTTTCTATAGCCTGAGGCATGCCACCAATAAGCATGTACAATCTAAAGATACGCATTAAACTTCTATGAAGCGTATCACCTGCCGGCTTTTTATTAGCTAATAAAGTTTTGATGGTATAAGCGGTTACTTCATCATTTATTGCCCACAAGAATTCTTCAAAATCCATAGGATACATATTTATCTTATGTTCCTCGCTTGGAATTAAGATATTTACTGTATTTTTCTTAATTGATAATAAAGAACCAGTTTCGATGTATTTATATCTTCCATCAGCTACAAGATATTTTATCGCCTGTCTTGCCTTTGGGCATAATTGCACTTCATCAAAAATAATTACAGATTCATTAGAATATAGTCTTGTATGAGTAAATTGTTGCAATCGAAGAAAGAAGAAATCCAAATCATATGTGTCATCAAATAAATCAATAATTTGCTTACTTGTATGAGCAAAATCAATCAAGATATAAGACTTAAATTCGTTTTTTGCAAACTCCTCAGCAATAGTTGATTTACCAATTCGTCTTGCTCCCTTAATTAAAAGAGCATATTTATCGCTTTTCTTATCTTTCCAATCAAGCATTTCATCATATATTTTTCTTTTAAAAACTCTATTTGCCATGCGTCATACCTTCTATATCAATAGTATAACGCGAATCCCCAACCATTTTTAACTAAAAACTACGCGAATCCCCAAATAAAATTGGCCAAAATATACGCAAATCCCCATATAATAGAAAATCGATAGAATTAACTATCGATTTTCATATGTTTAATGTTTTATGAAAGAAATTATTTTTCAATGCTAGCAGCAACTTTTTTCTTTACTACTATTGCACAAGCTAGAGCAATTAAACTAATTATTGCGGCAGCTAAGAAAGCTGTAGAGAAATTGCCATTAGCACCAAGTTTAACAGCAAGTTGAGGTCCAATTAAACCCGCAAAGCCAAACGCAAGATACATAACACCATAGTTTTCTGTTACATGCTTTGTGCCAAATAAATCAGCTGTAATTGGTGTAATAGTACTACCAAAGCCACCATAGCAACATGCAGTAATTGCTAAACATATTACCGTTAATACTTGATTCTTTGAAATAGAGGCAACAATCATCGCAATAACTGGTAAGCCACAAATAATTGATAGAGTAACATATTTATCAAAGTGGTCAGTTACAGTACCCCATAAAAATCTACCAAGCATTGACATACAAGACATAATTGAAACATATACTGCAGCTTCTGTAGCAGTTAGTGCATAACCTTCTTGCATAATTGAAGAAACTTGTGAGATAACCATCATGCCTGATGTACAACCAAACGCAAAAGCAATTAAAGCAACATAGAACATACTGGTCTTAACCATCTCGCCTCTTGTTAAATCAGGAAGATTTGTCTTAACGCCTTT
>CAVEWG010000146.1:0-4330 GCA_963619285.1 Oscillospiraceae bacterium
ATCTAGGCCCATGAACAAAGACAAATAGATTACTTTTTAATTGTTAAACAGATCCAACATGTAGATACTCATTTAGTTTGTTTATTAGTATTTGATTTTCACAATCAATATAACGATGATGATTATCTCTCATACGATCAGCTGGTAATTGATTACGGTATTGGGCAGGACTTTTATTTATCGTTGATTTAAAGTAAGCGTTAAATGTTTTTAAGTCCGCAAAGCCATTACGCAATGCAATATCTGTTAAATGATCATTTGTGTTGGTTAAGTCCATGATGGCATGTTGAAATCTTACTCTAGTTAAGTAGTCATGAAACTTGATACCGGTCATTTGTTTAAAGAAAGTGGAGAAATAAGTTCTATTGTATTGGGTATAGTTTGATAAATCTTCTAGAGTTAGTTTTTCATTATAGTGTTCTTCTATATATGTCAACATCTTGCTTGCGATCTTTACTCTATCTACGTCTTCTGCCTGTATTACAAAGGGTGTAGGTGAGAAGTTTGTATATAGGTGTATCGCCAATAGTTCTAGACAAGATTTAGCGGCATTTGCGCTATATTTATTGTTTTCTTTGATTATTTGATACAAGTTAGCTGCATAAAATCTTATATAGCGATAATTATCGTTATTTTTAGTGTCATTATTTGAACATACACCAAAGTCATAGATGGTTGCTTTCTTGCCTACGTTTTTAAAGACGCTAGAAGATATATGAAGTACTAGAGCTATAGTATTTGGTTCTTGTGTCATAGAAGCATGTCCTACACCTGGTGTTGTAAGTAAGACGTCATTTTCTTTTAAGATAAAGCTTTTAGAGCCCATACAATAGTCTTGAGAACCAGACAATAATATGTTTAATTCATATTCATCACCGTGCCAATGATAACGATAGTTAGTAATAGTGTGAGCGAATACTCTTACATGGATATTATCTCTTGGTAGATTTAGTTCATAGATTGCTTCTTTCATATAATTTTCTTTCTTTCAAATCCAAATATTTTCCCTGTCAAATTATTTAGGTCATTTTTAGCTTATTTCTTTTTGTTTACGTTGTCAAATGGCTTTTTTATTCGATTTATATAGCTTATAAAACAGGGAAAATATTTGGGTTGTTCATTATGTTTTGTTTGTTTGATTTATAGATCTTGTGAATAAATTATTAATTTTGGTCTAAAAAAGATAGAAATAAAAGGAAAGCTTAATTTAAATGTAAACGCTAACATACTTTTGTGTTGAGTAAGGAGGAAAAAAGATGACTACTCAAATGAGTGTATGTATAGTAATCTTCGTTTTAACTTTAGTTAGTTATATGTTAAACAAGATTCCTATGTGGTTGACAGCTTTATTATCATTAGCTGCTTTGTATTTTACAGGATGTGTTGATGCATCTGGGGCTTTGGCTGGTTTTGCCAACGTGAATACTATCTTAATGGCGACAATGTTTGTGGTGGCTTCTGGTTTTAGAAGAACTTCAATGGTTGACAAGATGTGTGATGGCATCATGAAGTTAACTAGGGGTAGTTTTAAGATGGCTTATTTTGGCTATATTTTAATTGCGGTATTAATTACTAACTTCATTGCTTCACCAATGGTTGTATATGCGATTGTTTCGCCTTTATTATGTGCGTTGTGTGATAAGACTGGTAATAGTCGTTCTACTTATGTATTCCCTATGATGGTAGTATGTGTTTCTTGTTGTGGTATCTTACCACTTGCCACAGCTATTCAACAAGCAGGTCAATATACAGGTTTTATGGAAACATATGGTTTTTCAGGTATGTCAATGCGCGCTATTGATTTTACAATTGGTTGTTGGCCTACTTTAATTGTTGTGCCTTTGTGGGCATTGTTCTTGGGCCCTAAGTTTACTCCAAGTACTCCAATTTTGCCAATTGAAGCAATTGAGAAAAAGGACAATAAGAAGGCGGCTCAATTAAGCCCACTTGTTGATAAGATTGGTATCTTCTTGTTCTTTGGAACTATTATTTGTTTGATTTTCTCTAGTCAATTAGGATTAACTACTTGGTCTATTGCCCTAGTTGGTAGCTTATTAATGGTTTTGTTTGGTGTGGTAGATCAAAAGAGCGCTCTAAGAGATATTCCATGGGATATGTTGATGCTATTTGTTGGTGCTCTAGCTTTAGGCACTGCTTTAACTAATACTGGTGCTGGTGATTTAATTGGTAATACTTTGGCTAATATGGTTGGTGGTACAAAGAATAGTTATGTGCTTGGTGCTTTGTTCTTTATTATTCCATTTGTATTAACTCAATTTATGTTAAATAGATCAGTTATGGCTGTGTTTGTTCCAATTTGTTTATTAACTTGTTCAGCATTAGGTGCTAATCCAACAGGACTAGTATTGCTTGTTAATGCGGGTTCTTTAACAGCTTTCCTAACGCCAATGGCAACGCCAGCTGTTCCAATGTGTATGGCTGATGGTGGTTATGATCTTAAGTCTTTGTTTAAGAGTGGTTGGTTAATTACGATAATCCTTCCAATTATCTATATTTTCTATACAATGACTGTTTTCCCTTGTTTCTAATAGGTGGCTTATATGAAGATAACCGATGTTAAGTTAAGATTTATTAAGCATTACTTGTTTGTGCAAGTATATACCGATGAGGGAATAGTGGGCTTAGGTGAAGCAGGCAATTGGGGCTATTTACAGGCAACAGCTGATGCGATTTTAAAGTTTAAGGATTATTTAATTGGTAAGGATCCCTTTAAGATAGAAGACTTTAATCAAAATTTCTTGCGTTCTGTTTACTTTAGGGGCTCAGTTATTATGAGTGCTATATCAGCTATTGATATTGCCTTATGGGATATCAAGGGTAAGGCACTTAATGTTCCGGTATATGAATTATTAGGTGGTAAGACACGTGACAGAGTAAGAGTATATGCTTCTGTTATGCATATAACAGAGGATAATGATGAGCTTGCTAAACAATATAAAGAATTAAAGGATAAGGGTTTTACTGCTGCTAAGATATTCTGCAATGGTCCTACTAGTTCTATGGATGGTAGGGGTGAATTTTATTCTAGTAGAATTGAAAGAGAAGTAGAAAAGGTAAGAGTAGCAAGAGAGGCTGTTGGCCCTGACTTTGACTTTATTTTAGAGGTTCATAGGGGTATGACTTTACCTGAAGCTATTACTTTTGGTAAGGCTGTAGAACCATATAGACCAATGGTATTAGAGGATCCTGTACCTCCTGATAATGTTGATACAATGGCTGAAGTGGCAAGTAAAGTTAATGTTCCTATCGCAACAGGAGAAAGAGCTATTGATTTAAGAGAATTCGCGGTTCTTATGAGACGTAATGCCTGTCAATATGTTAGACCTGATGTTTGTGCAGTAGGTGGTATCACAACAAGTAAGAAGATTTGTGCATTAGCAGAAGCAAACGATGTGCTTGTTATTCCTCATAACCCATTAGGTCCTGTTTCTAGTGCTGCATGTTTACAAATTTGTGCATCTATTCCAAATCTAGGTATACAAGAGCTTCCAGGTTTCTGTTTAAATGGACAAGAAGACGCTATGGTAAAAGAACCTTTAAAGTTTAAAGATGGTTGCCTATTAATTCCAGAAGGTCCTGGTATTGGTATAGAACTTTCTGACAATGCCGAAGAACTTTATCCGGCAAAGGAAAGAGGTAGTACTGTAGCTAAAAGAGCCTTTGATGGTTCTGTTAAGGATTGGTAAACAATAATCTCCTATAAATTGCATAGTAGACCAGGTAATACTGGTCTTTTATATTGCTTAATCGATAATTTTATTGGCAATCTACATAAAGAAATATTAATGATTAGTTCTGTATATCAATTCCTTGGTTTTTATATGCGTTTGTTTTATAAAAAGTGATATAGTCTATTTAAAGATAAGAAGGCATATATGAAACAAATAGAGCTATTTAGAGATGGATTTAGTATAAAGAAGTTAATTACTATTTGTTTTGTGGTTCTTATGTTTATTGTGGGTTGTAATGCCTATGCAGATGATGACAATCAATTAAAGATAGTTAAAGAAGATGGAACAATTATTTATGTGTATGCTGAACCTACTGATAGGATTGAAGATATAAGAGAAAGAATAAAAGATAAAACAGGTATCAGTGTAGATAAACAAAAATTGTATTTTTGTGGCAACTTATTAGAAGATGACAATACTTTACGGGATTATTCAGTTCAAGTTAAAAATAACGAAATCAATCTATGGACGCATGATCATGAGTGGGTATATGAATTATATATTAGAAATGATCAAGAAAAGATGTTTTTAGCTTATTGTTTAGATGATGATTGTAGATATAACAAGAAAAACGGTGA